>NZ_JAUTAL010000001.1:3900000-4187050 GCF_030818575.1 Chryseobacterium camelliae | reverse complement strand
ATCAATCATGTTTATTAGCTCAAACCAGGAAAAAAGCTACAAGGAAAAAGTAGAATAAAATAGAACCTGTCTGTAATCAAAAGAAACGTTTGATCAGGATTTTATAAACGGTATACCCTATCAGACAGCCTATGGCATCTGCCACCACATCAAGTGTTTCCATGGATCTGCCCAGTCCCATCTCTTCCTGCAGGATTTCGGTGAGGAAAGCATAGATGAGAATGATCTGAATGAAGTATGAGAACCTGATTTTAGGAAAGGCTGATATGAAACAAAAACCCAAAGCTGCAAAAATACTAAGATGCAGTACCTTATCGATGCCATTGAACATAAACCAGTACTCATGGTTTTCCTCTCCCGGCTTCAGGAGCATAAAAGTAAGAAATGCCCAATAAATGGGCAAAATCTTAATGAATATGTTTGAAATCTTATCCAATGACTTCCTGGTATTCTTCAGCAGAAAGCAATTCGGACTGATCTGCACCATCAGCTAATTCAACTTTGATGATCCATCCTTTTCCATATGGATCTGAATTCAAAAGCTCCGGCTGATCTTCCAGATCTGCATTGAATTCAATCACTTTCCCTGAAACAGGCAAGAATAAGTCTGAAACTGTTTTTACCGCTTCTACACTTCCGAAAACCGCACCTCCTTCAAGATCGTCATCCACAGTATCCACATCCACATATACGATATCTCCAAGCTCTCCCTGAGCAAAGTCGGTGATACCAATGGTCGCTACGTTACCTTCAATTTTGATCCATTCGTGATCTTTGGTGTACTTTAATTCTGATGGTGTGTTCATTTTTAATTTTATTTTGTACAAATGTATTTAAAATTCTATAAGCTTCAAATATCAGATATGAAAAATGTCTTCCGAATTGAAAGACATTTTTTATTTATTGCTTTTTAGAATCCTCCCGAATCCCCAAAAGTGAACGTAGCGGAAAGTCCTGCCCTGATCGTAGATAGCGGGAATGCCGTTGAGATCTTGTACCTTGAGGTCATCTGTTCGTAGAATATCCTCAGGTTAAGGTTTTGCGAGACATTATAATCTGCGGACAGCTTAATATTTAGCAACCGTTGTCCTCCGGTAATCTGTGAATCATCCAGGAGAATATTGGTAATGCTGGTCCGGCTGTCTCTCAGTGAGAAATCTCCTCTGATATTAAGATCGGCACCTTTGGCTTTCCCTCTGCCGCGAACATTGGTCATTCCCAGTGTGAAATTACGGATGATATATCCCACACGAACAACATATTCCGAATTGGCATCTTCGGTTAAAGTATGGTTCACCAATCCGAGGAGCAAAGTCCTCATCCTGTTATACTGTAATCCGAACTGCATATTATTCCTCATGGTAACGTCTACACCGATAAGCGGAGAGAAGTTTTCCACATAACCCACCTGGGCAAACGTAAATGGATTGATGTAATCTCCGTTGACATCGAGGCGTTCCTCCAATGGCTTGTTCAAGCTGTTGAAATAATCGATGCTTGACTGTACACCTCCGGCAGTATAGGTAGCCGTATAGCCGTGAAGCAGGTCGAATTTCGAGAACTGTCCATTGATAATAGGAATATTTCTCAGTCCTGAATAAGTAATTTTCCAGTTCGGCAATGGCAATCCTGCTTTTTTTGCATCTCCAATCTGCTTCGGAGCACTTCCTTCAACAGCAGAACGGAAAGCAGGAATCAGAACATACGCATTGGCAATACTATGCCCCTGGGTAAATCCATCCGCACCTAGGGTACCACCCATTTGCTGGGAAATAATTTTCGCATTCTGCTTGATCGACTGGTACACCGCCTGTCCATCTGTAAATGAGGTCTTCAATAGGATAACGGAGTTGGAATATGTAATCAGATCATTGGCAAAAGTGTAATCAGGATTGGCAAAGCCAGATGCATCAACATAATTGAAGCCTGTGTGGGAAAAATTCCGGTTATAGGTATGGATGCCATTCAGATCTATCCTGAAATCGCTGATCGGAACTATCTGCAAATTAGCTCTCAGTTCCCGTGTAGACATCCTTACATACGGATCTGTCATATATGGGGAATTGCTAACCCATCCGTTTTCCATAACGATACGCCTCACATCAGCCTGTGAACCCAAAAGGAAACCTACGGTAGGTCCGCCTAACGTTTGCCCGTATCCGTACCAGTTCGGTGCAGACAATATTCCGGGAAGCACGGTTCCGTTATTCTCAGAATAATTAATATCCAGCTGCCTGAATGAAGTCAGCAGGTAAGCGGCACTCTGGAAAGGGGTCAGCCTGTTTTTGAATTTATATCTTTTAAAGCTGAACTTATTCTTTTCCCATTGCTGGGTATATGCATTATTCAGGGAATCGATCTCCTGTCTCCTTTTCTGTAGCTTAGTCGAAATATTTTTGAAATACTTGAACTGCCCGAAGAACTTGGTAAAGTCTGCCGTAGCCGTAGCCTGGATAACGTTGGTATTCTGCCCTATCGATCCTAAACTTTCAGGTTTTTGCGTATCCGGGTTGACAAATGAGGTCATTACGGTACTTCTCGCGTTCCAATTGTAGGTGAACCCATAACCCAGTTCCGCATCGATGAAATCCAGGAACGGGAAATACTGGAACGGCAGCTTGTAATTCAGCTGTACCCTGTGGTTATACAACACTGGCCTTCCTGCTCTGAAAACATTTCCGAAGATCGAGGTATTATCCATCATATTCACATCCATGTTATCGTTCAGGGTTCTCATAGCGGAATTAATTTCCAGCTTTAAAGATTTCGTGAAATTAAATCCTAGACCGTATTGCCATCCAAAATAGAAGTTCCTGTTTTTGATAGCTGCAAATTCGTCAGCATAGTTCCCATTCAGGATAGCATCAATATTCCGGAATTCAAGCTCATTGTAATTCCTGTCGATCTCCGTACGGAAGGAAAACCTCGTAGGAACCGGATTGAAATTGAATTCTTTGATCCACCTCAGGTATTTGGTTGACTTGGCTGTATCGCTGATCATTTTGTTGAATGGTTTAACTACCCAAGGCTTAAAGGTATAATTGTAATCAATATATCCTCTCAGATACTGCCTGTAATTTCTCTTGGTATAAATATCCCGGTAGAAATCATCATTGTAAACAGCCGTTACGGATACATTTTCTATATCGTAGAATTTAGGTTTTCTTTGCTGGTTTACCCTTTCCTTTCTCATATTCACTACCCCAATGCTCCTCTGCTGCGTATAGGTTCTCGCCACTTTTTTCAGCTGCTCTTTATTGGCTGCCTTACTGAATTCCACATCGGTATCCAGAGGATTATATTTAGGATCTTCGATAGTCTGGGAGTAGGAATAATTCAGAGGGATTTTCACTCCTGTCTTTTCCGGAAGGAGTTTATCTACATTCACTGCTGTATTGATACTAAATGCCGACTGCGTAGACTGGTTCCTCTCCGCCGGCTTGGAATCGATGTTCCCGAAACCTACAGAAGTATAGGAAGCACTGGTATTAACTACGGCAAAGTCTCCGAGGTTGAAGTTCAGGCTGGCATTTCCAGCATATCCTCCGTCATTTTCAATCTCAGCCAGACGGATTTCATTCACCCACAAAATTCTGCTTATCGTTGTGCCGGATTCTCTGTCGTTTCCATTTCTTATACCGATCATGATGGTCGTTACATTGCCGAGACTTGGCCGCCCTTTGATATAAATCTTTTTAAAATTATCCCCTCCTCCGAACAATGGGTCCTCACGTCTTGCAGCAATTGCTGTCGGGAAGCTTTTGTCTCTCCTTATCTTTGCATCCACGAAATCCTGAATGTCTAGATCCACTTCATTTAACATCGGCCATATTTCCATTGGTGCAGTGGCGGTTTTAGGGGTAATCTGAAGGGAAGCTTCGTATTCATAGTAGTTGTCTGTAGCATCACTACCGAAACGGATGAAGAATTTAGTCTGTTTATCGATTCCGGTTACCCTGTTATCAACATCTTCCGCATGCACAAATAACTTCAGCTTCTTATACCTTCTCATGTCCAGAGTAGTATTCTTAAATACACCTCTCGCTTCTCCTGCTGGAAGGAAACGTGATTTAAGGTACAAAGAAGATTCGTTCTGCCTTTGTGCTCCTGCATTCCCGCTTAAGATCTGCCTGTCGATTCCCGGAGGCAGTACGTATGGTGGCTGGTTCAGGGCATTTTCTTCAATATTTACACTTCCGATTTCAAAATTTTCCGCATCAACCAGCTGTGTTCCTTCATTGTTTGCGGGATCAGTTCCTGAAACGGCAATATTTTTAGGATACCTTCTCCAGTCTGAACGTACCAGATCCATAGTAGCGAACCTCAGCGTAGACGTCTGGTCGAAACCTTTTAACATTAACCTTGCAAAACGAACGTTATTCAGGATAGAAGGATCATGATCACCGCCTGATCCTGCCATATTAACATTGGCAACCGGAATCCTGAACAGGAACCATTTCACCTGTGAAGTCTGCCCGTTCTGGAACTGAGCCTGAACAGTTTTCACATCCACGATATTGTTTTGGCCAAGAGCTAAACTTGACTGATCAAGATTTACAACATATTCATTATAATCTTCTGTCTGGTCCAGGTTATAATCTTTGTTGATATCTTCCGCATCCGGAGTCTGTGTGGAAACTTCCAGAGAGTTGCTCTGAGAATTACCTTCAGGCCCCCTGAAGTATTTATATCTCTGAACCAGGGATGATGCCTGTCCGCCGGTGAATTTATCTGATAAATAAAATACGAAATCATCCACTGCAGGGTCGGAAATGTTGGTTACCGGATTGATGAATGTATTGCCAAACTTAGCAGCTTCCTGATCAGATGTAAGACCGTCGTATCCTGCATCCTGTGCAGTTCTGTCAGCACCTTCACTGGAGAATGCATACAGAATAGGAGGTTGTTTTGGCTGTACCCCTAAATTGGAGTTGGTTGTAGTAGACGGAACAGATGGTGTCGGCAATCCGTTTTCATACTGCATATAACCGTCTTTAAGGATGTCTTCGGATACGTTTCCTAGCTGTAGCAAAAGTTTCGGAGCGGCTCCCAGGGTGTTCCCGTCAGCATATGGATCCATCATCCAGAATTCCACATATTCGATATTGGAATTGACAAAGTTGGATACACTGATCGGTCTCATGATCCCTGCCCAACGCTGCTGGGTAGTTTCTGTATTAGGGTTCACGTTATAAGGACCTCTTTCCTGAGGAAAGTAGGAAATATCGAAGGTATTGGTGTATGTCTGCTCACCGGCTACAAAATCCCTGTTATTGTAAATCTCAGAGAATTGCACCCTTCTGGACGCATGGTTGGAAACCGACTGTGGCGTAATACCTGCCGGAGCCCTTCCGCCCACACCCCAGAATCTCGGGTCAATATTATACCAGGATAACAGCCCTCTCCCGAAACCGTTTTCAAGGTTGTTGCTTACTCCTGCTCCCTGGAAAAGAGGATCAGACTGGTTTTTCTCCGGTTTCGAGGCCAGGCTCCAGGCTGTTGGTTCTTTTAAAGAAATTTTAGAGGTTGTCTGTTCGAAGTCGTCAATATACGACTGGTCATTGGTTCCCTTATTAATTCCCGGAAGCAGATATGCTGCTTCCATTTTAAAGTTCAGGTTGGACGGCGCTTCGGTTTTCACCAGTGGTAATTTATCGGTGAGCCTTGTCAAGAACGGCAGCTGGTTATTGTACATCAAATTGATGCCGGCCATCGTATTATTGACGGCTTCCTGCCCGTAGTTGACTTTCTGGGTCAGCGGAGATTCGGAATAATTGACTACGGTTCCCCCCAAGATAAAGTTTTCGCTGAATCTTCTTTCGAGGTTGACTCCCAAAAATCTTTTTCTCTGGGTATTGAAGGTCAGTTGGTTTTCCAATGAAATATTGATCGCCTGTCCGGACTGTTTTACCTGTTCGTTGATAATGGTCACGGTTCCCAGCATATAATCGACTGTATAGTCCACCCCTTCGGTCAGCTGCACTCCGTTGGCACTCACCTTTACAGATCCCTGAGGAACATTCACTGCGCCTAGGGAGATGCCCTGCCCTTGCGTTCCTTTGTACCGGCCTTCAAGGGTATACCGCTGGGACAGATTGCTTGCACTTGCCTGTTGTTTCTGTTGGGTATAGAGATCAGAGTAAACATACTGCGGATTGTTGCTTCCCAGTACCTGAGCCATATAGCTACCGAACGGCTGCACTTTCGTAAAGATCAGCTTACCGGTTTCCGGCCTGATGGTAATTCCATTGACAAAGTCGAAAATCCCGTCTCCTGTTTTTCCGCCATTGGTCTGCAAGTCACCGTTAAGGTTCAGGCGGTCCCAGTTAAGCAATTTCAGGAGGTTGGTATCCTGAACGGAAGTATTCGGAAGGTAATTTACTTTACCTCCGGTCTGCGCGTCCCTGTACAATACATTAAGGATGAATCCATCAGGATTTACCTGGCTTGCATCTAAGGAATAGATATTCTTCATCATCAGGTCCCACATCGGCGATGTGGTTTTTACAGTACTGTTGGACCTCAGCACTTTGGTCACCAGTACTTGGCTCTCTTCTGAGAATTCCCCGACTTTATATACCTGATTCGATCCGTTTACGGTATAAGAATAAGATACGGCAAGAAGTTGCCCGTCATTCAGCCTCTGGTTCAGGGAGATATACCCTAACTGCGGCTGAAGGATATATTCATTGGTATTAAGCCGCCTTGCTTTTTTATTGAAAATAAATTGTTCCCCGTTCTGATAAGGTTCTGTAGAGCCCGGGAAAGTCTGTCCCTGAAGAATATCCGCATAGTTTGTTCCGGCATCCCTCGTTCCCAACGTTGTGGAAACGGCCTGATAAAGTCCGCTCTGGCTATTATCCGGTAATCCTGAGGCACCTTCACCCAGATCCCTGATCCCGACGATACTCTTCTGATACGCCAGGTTACTGTTTCCCTGGTCCAAAACCCAAACTTCTAATCGGGTGATATTGATCTTGGAATTGATCTGAGGGTAATTCAGCAACGCATTATCATAACCGTTAACGAAATAGTGCCCTAAAAAGTAGTGCTGGTTATCCTCATAATCTATGGCATTCAATTTGAATGTATTCATAACGCCACCTCCCTGAACTACAATATTCCTTGCTTCACCCTGCTGCTGTGAAAGCACCACGGTTCCGTATGTTTTTCCCAGCTGAAATTCGGTTTTCACCCCGAATAACGATTGCGACCCCCTGATCAGACTGGTGGAAAGTGGCATATTCACATTCCCGAATTCCACTCTTTTAATAATTTTATCTTCGCCTCCTGCACTGGGTTTATTAACGTCATCCAGTCCTTTGGATTGCAAATCTTTCCAGCTGCCTTTGGACTGCCAAACGAGATTCATCCTGTTTTCAAAGGCAAATCCGCTCTGCGTGTCATAATTAGCTTTCAGCTGAAGGTTTTCACCTACTTTACCCAATAGTCCGAGCTGAATCCTCTGATCAATATCAAAAGTAAAGCTGGTCCTGTTCTGAGGCAGGATCAGCGGGTTGTCAATCTTCTGGTATAATCCGGCAAAATCGAAAGAGGCATATCCGGAAGGGATGATCTCAATTTTATTGCTTCCGAAAATGGTTTCAAAAAGACGGTTATTGATAGTTAACGAAGGAATAAGCCCTTTCCTTGCAGCTGCTGCCTTGTCTTTCCTGAACATGAGGCTGTAGCGGTCTGATTTTTCCTTGTAATATGCCCTGGACTGGTTGGCCAGCATAAACAGCTTATAGTCTTCCGGAGACATGGCTACAGGCGGCCCCGTGAAGGTATTGCCTATCTTAGGATAGACATAATACATCCCGGTTTTTATATCATAGTACGCCTCGTACTGGGTTGGGTCTGCCAGCTGATAATCCTTTTTAATGATTGCCGTATCACGTACCTGCTGTGCAAAGGCGCCGCCGGAAATGCATAAAAAAGATAGGAACAGGAATATTTTTAGATACTTATTCTTTGCCACCAAGTGTTAAATATTTTTTAAAATTTGTTTTACCAGTTCTTCCACGGAAACAGCTGGATTTTGTTTGATAATACGGTCTGCAATTTTCTCGCTCATTCGTTTCGGGATTCCCAAAACTTCTAATGCAGATAACGATTCTTCCTTTACTTTATTATTTGCCAGCGTAGAAATATTTTCCTCCGGATTGCTGAATTTTTGGACTTTATCCTTTAAATCCACGATAATCCTTTCAGCAGTTTTTGCCCCGATCCCCTTTGCTTTCTGGATCAGTGCACTGTTGGAAGAAAGGATGGCCGAAGCGATTTCATCCAGGCTGAGCGTAGACAATAAAATAAGGGCAGAGACAGCTCCCACTCCGTTAACGCTTATTAACAGATTAAACATCTCTTTTTCTGAACGGGTGTTAAAACCGAAAAGCAGGTGCGCATCCTCCCGGATGATCTGCTGGGTATATAGAAAAGCTTCCTGACGCAACGTCAAAGTCTGTGAGGTCATCAGGCTGATGCCGATGTAATAGCCGACTCCCTGTACATTAATTACTGCATAGGTTGGCGTAAGTTCCTGAACCAGGCCTTGTAAAGAAAATATCATTATTAATTTTTAAAACTCCCAAATATAGTAATTTAAACTAATTTATATTTTCATTTCACAAACGAATGAAATCATAAGGCTGATCCTCTCTAAAAATTGTCCTGTAAAAAAGAAAAAACTCCAAAAAAATTGGAGTTTTATATGCATTTACGAAAAATAATTAAACCATTTATTTTCCGGTTTCTTTCTTTTCCCTGCGCTGGGCATCCAGAACAGCCACCGTAGCAAGGTTTACAATTTCATCTACACTGGAACGCATCTGCAGGACATGAACCGGCTGCTTTAATCCCATGAGGATCGGGCCTATGACCTGTGCCACTTTCATCCCTCTGATGATTTTGTAGGAAAGGTTCGCACTTTCCAGGTTAGGGAAAATGAAGGTATTGGCAGGCGTGGTTCCCAGTTTTGAGAATGGATAATCGCTTAAATGGTCTGCATTCATGGCAAAATCCGGCTGGATTTCCCCATCCACAATCATTTTAGGGAATTTTTCATGCAGGATGCTTACAGCCTTGGCTACTTTTTTAGAAGTTTCTGATATGGCCGCAAAGTTTTCATATCCTAACATGGCAATTCTCGGCTCAATGGCAAAGGTCTTTACGGTAATTTCCGCCATTTTAGCAATATTCACCAGATCTTCAGCCGTAGGGTTGTCATTTATGGAAGTATCTGCAAAGAAAATAGGCTTCTTTTCAGACAGGATCATCATCATGGCAGCAATTTTATCTACGCCTTTGTCTTTTTCTATAACCTCCAGGACAGGACGAAGGACAGAAGTATAATTTTTGGAGAATCCTACGATCAATCCATCCGTATCTCCATGCCTCAGCATCAATGGTCCGAAGTAGTCTCTCTGACGCACAAACCTTTTGGCTTTATATTCGTTCATGCCTTTTCGCTGGCGCAGTTTCCAGAGTGTTTCCCTGTATTTCTTCCTGTTTTCTTTCTGGTCGTCGTCACTCGGATCGATGATCGGAACATCGAGGTCGATCCCGAACCGCTCCATCTGTTCCTTGATGTATTTTTTATTCCCTAAGAGGCTTGGATACGCAATACCTTCTTCATACAGTATCTGTGCAGCTTTAAGTACGTTGTATTCTTCGGCATTCCCCAAAGTAATTCTTTTCGGGTTAGATTTTGCGCGGTTCTGCATCATCCTTACCAGTTTTTCGTCCCTTCCCATACGGTCGAGAAGCTGGTTTTCGTATTCTTCAAAATCTTCTATGGTTTTTCCGGCAATTCCGCTCTCCACAGCTGCTTTGGCTACAGCACTCGACACTTTGGTGATGAGGCGGTTATCAAACGGCTTAGGAATGAAATACTCTCTTCCGAACTGTAAGTTCTGAAGATTATAGGCGAGAATAACCGCTTCAGGTACCGGCTCTTTTGCCAGGTTGGCGATGGCATGCACAGCTGCCAGTTTCATCGCTTCATTGATTCCCCTTGCCTGAACATCCAGGGCTCCGCGGAAAATATACGGGAACCCAAGAACATTGTTCACCTGGTTAGGGAAATCACTTCTCCCCGTAGCCATGATAACATCCTTACGGGTTTCTATTGCCACATCGTAGCCAATTTCAGGATCAGGATTGGCCAGTGCAAAGACAATCGGATTTTCACGCATGCTCCTGAGCATTTCCGGTGTCATTACGTTACCTTTGGATAAGCCTACGAAAACATCTGCATCTTTCACTGCGTCCTCTAAAGTTTCGATATCAGTCTGTGCAACGAAGTCCAGTTTTTCAGGGGTAAGATTTTCCCTTTTATGATTGATCACCCCTTTGCTGTCGCACATCAGCACGTTTTCTTTTTTGAGTCCAAGCGCGATATACAGTTTGGTACAGGCCACCGCAGCCGCTCCTGCACCATTGACCACCATTTTTACCTCATCAATATTTTTATTAGCAATTTGCAGGGAATTGATCAGCGCAGCCGCTGAAATAATAGCAGTTCCATGCTGGTCATCGTGCATCAACGGAATATCCAGTTCCTCCTTAAGCCTTTGTTCAATATAAAAGGCTTCCGGCGCTTTGATATCCTCCAGGTTGATTCCTCCGAAGGTAGGCGCAATCCCCTTCACGATTTCAATAAATTTATCCGGGTCTTTCTCATTAATCTCGATATCGAAGACATTGATATCGGCAAAAATCTTGAATAAAAGGCCTTTTCCTTCCATCACCGGCTTTGAAGCTTCCGCACCGATATCACCCAGACCAAGTACGGCGGTGCCATTGGAAATAACAGCTACCAGATTTCCTTTTCCGGTATAATCATATACTGTTTCAGGCTTATGGTGAATTTCCATACATGGCACGGCTACACCTGGAGAGTAAGCCAATGACAAATCTCTCTGGGAAGAATGCGGTTTTGAAGGAATGACCTCTATTTTTCCCTTGGGTTCTGCTTTATGATAATCTAACGCGGCCTGACTGAATTTTTTCTCGTCGCGGTTGGTTTTGTCTGACATAAGGTTCTTTATTTGATTAAAGTATATATTTAATATGGTAGTTGACCAGACTCTCGATTGGCTTCTGTACAACATGCCCCACATTCAGCTGAAGCTCGGCCGCAGCAGAACGCAAAATATTTTCGTAATAATAGGCGATGGACCCGATGAAGTTGATTTCCGCAAATTTTGATTCTTCGTAAGGAAGTACCTGGTAGTCGAAGAAATTCATCATTTCATCAAATATCATCTTCTGAAAGTAAGGGTGGTCTTTTCTTTCCGCCACAAACTTGTTGAAATTCGCTAAATAAGCATTAGGCCTGGATATATGGTACATATTTTTCAGGGCTTCGTCTATGGTAAGCTGGTAGGTTTCATCAAATTCAGCATGAAGATCCTGAGGCAGCTTCTGCATAAAAAACCTTCTTACCAGCTGTTTCCCGATTGAACTCCCGCTTCCTTCGTCGCCCATCAGGAAACCTAATGACGGAAGTTTTACTTTGATGTCTTTCCCGTCAAAATAGCAGGAATTAGACCCGGTACCGAGGATACAGGCGATGGCAGGTTTTCCGTTGTAAGCGGCATAGGCTGCAGCTTTAAGATCTTCGGCAGCCACAATCAGGGCTTTGGTAAAGAACTTTCCGAGCTCCCTTTCTATAATGGAACAATTTTCCGCTATTCCACAGCCTGAGCCGTAGAAAAAGATCTTTGTGATGGAGTTGCGTACGGCAACAAGATTGATATTGTTTTCAATTTCCGGTACAATAAGCTCGGCTGCAATATTATTGGGGTTGAAACCAATGGTTTCTGTCTTCAGAAACACTTTTTTGAAATCATCCAGAATCACCCAATCGCATTTGGTAGATCCGCCATCTACAATAGCAACCATATTTAGCATTTTATTTTAAGGATGCTAAATTATGAATTTATCTTCACATAGCTTTATAGTTAGCCGGGAGGTAAGGGATAATTATTAATGTTTTATATCAGCTTTTTGATTGTTAAAACGGATCAGCCAGTCTTCTATTTCATCTTCCAGATATGAGGTCTGAAGGATCATGGCATTGATGAAATCATCAGGAACAGGTTCACCTGCGGAGTTTTCGAGGTTCCACAATTCATTGGACATATTTTCATATTCAGAATAGACCCGCTTGAAGCGCGAATTTTCTTTTTCAAGCGCTTCAATATTTTTCTCCTGAAGCTGAAATTTCCTGTATTTATTTTGGCGTTTCATGTAAATAATATTTGGAACAAAAGGTAGTGTGCGGCAGATAGGCATTCTTATGAATTACAAGATAGAAAAAAAACATCAACCTAAAAGGCTGAAAATAAATTTATTATCAGGTTACATACTGTCGTTCTGAAAATTAAATTTAGACATATTTTTGAATCTAAAAAAAAATTTAACAACTTTTTTCAGGCTTTAACATATAGTTATATAAATTTGCATATCATATCAACAGAATGCGAGAAATACTATTACGGCAGAAACAGATATTGTTCTTTATCATTGCAGGAGGCTTAAGTGCCGTTGTGGAAATCGGAAGCTTTAAGATTTTCAGTACCTCGCTTCCTCATTTTTTTCTCAGGGAAACTAATTTTCATGGAATACATTATCCTTTAAGCAATATTTTCTCCACGAGTTGCGGTATCATCACCAATTATTTTCTGAGCATATGGTTTGTGTTTGAACGCGGAAAGCATTCCAAAAAAAAGGAGTTTGCCTACTTCATGCTCGTGTCGTTCATGTCTACGCTATTAAGCCTAGGTTTTTTCCAGGTCTTTTACAGCCTTATCTTTAAAGATAATATCAGCCTTGGGTTTTATACGCTCAGCCCTGAAATGATCAGTAAAGTGGCTGCAATCATTCTGGTGTCTGTCCTTAATTATTCTGTTAAAAAGAAAGTGATTTTTAATGGCTAAACCTGTGAGCAAAATTCTGAATTACCTCTGGAGAATATGGCTTTTCCTTATTGCGTTCGTTTTTACGATCCTGTTTGGGATTCCGGTTTATATCTTATCTTTCAATAAAAAGCATTACCGCTACGCATACTATTTTATCAGGTGCTGGAGCTACTGTATGTTTTTCGGGATGGGACTGAGGTATGAGCTCACAAAGCTTTCCCGGCAGAAACTGGATAAAAACCAGCAGTATGTTTTTATCTCCAACCATACTTCCATTATGGATATCATGCTGATGTGCATTCTATGCCCGGATCATCCGATATGCTTCGTAGGTAAAAGAGAACTGGTAAAAATCCCCATTTTCGGAACCATATATAAAAGGATCTGCGTGATGGTTGACCGCAAGAGTGCCAGAAGCCGGGCGGATGTCTACAGAAGGTGTGCTGAGAAAATGGAGGAAGGCAACAGCATTGTAATTTTCCCCGAAGGAGGTGTACCGGATGATACATCCATTATCCTCGATGAATTTAAGGACGGTGCTTTTATCCTTTCTTCAAAACATCATTCGCCTATTGTAGTCTATACCTTCATAGGATTAAAGGAAATGTTTCCATTTAAAGCTTCGGAAGGTTATCCCGGTAAGGTAAAGGTCTATTTTAACGGAATCCTTGAGCCGACCTTATCATCAAAAGAGCTCAAAATGTCTTCTTTTGAGACAATAAAAAAAACTCTTGTAGAACGTTGTATTAACAAGAAATAAAATTATATTTGTTATTAAGAAATTTTTAACAAATATGTCGAGTTATTCAAAGCAAACCAACTGGGGCCAGTTCATCCCTTTGGCTACTGTATTTTTTTTCTGGGGATTTATTGCTGCAAGTAATGATATTCTGATCCCGGTATTCAAAAAAGCATTTAACCTGTCGCAGACCGAAAGTATGTATGTCCAGATCTGTTTCTATGTGGCATATACCGTAGGTTCTTTAATCTATATGGCGATTTCCAAAGGGCTTAAACAAGACCTTGTCAATAAAATCGGATATAAGAATGGGCTTATTGTCGGCCTGCTTATATCTGCTCTGGGTACTTTGCTGTTTTATCCAGCTGCTAATCTGGGTTCTTTCCCATTGATGATTTCCGGGCTTTTCATTGTAGGGCTGGGCTTTTCACTCCAACAGATCGTGGCCAACCCGCTGGCCATTGAAGTAGGTCCTTCTGAGACAGGATCACAAAGGCTTACCATGGCAGGAGGAATCAATAACCTGGGAACCACCATCGGTCCTCTTATTGTATCTTTTGCTATCTTCGGATCTGCAACAGCAGGAAATACGGAGGCCAGCGTAGAAAGTGTCAAGATTCCTTACCTTATCCTGGGTGCTGCCTTTGTACTGGTAGCTATTATGCTTAAATTTTCATCTCTTCCATCCGTTACCCCTACTATTGAGGAGAACACGGATGATACAGTTCCCGGAGAACACAGAAAATCTGCGTTACAATATCCGCAGCTGATCATGGGGATGATCGCTATATTTGTGTACGTAGGAGTGGAAGTTTCCACGGCAAGTAACCTGCCTGCCTACATGGAGAAGGATCTTGGCTTTGATACCAAAGACGTAGCGCCATATATTTCCCTGTATTGGGCTTCCCTGATGATCGGTCGTTGGACCGGAGCTGTAGATGCGTTTGATGTAAGTGCAGGCTTTAAAAAAATCCTGAGATTTTTAGCGCCTTATCTGGCTTTCGGTGTATTTTTATTGGTTAATGCCTTGGCTAACCACGATCTTTCACCGTTCTATGTTTATGCAGCCATCATCATAGTAATGATCATTTGTGATGTCCTTAGTAAAGGAAATCCGGCCAGAATGCTGCTTATTTTCTCATCTGCCGGTATTGCAGCTCTTTTAATCGGTATGTTTACCTCCGGAATGGTTTCCGTGTACGCCTTTACCAGTGTAGGTCTATTCTGCTCTACGTTATGGCCTTGTATCTTTGCCTTAGCCATCAACGGACTGGGTAAGCACACGAACCAGGGATCGGGACTACTGATCATGATGATTATGGGTGGCGGAATTGTAAGTCTTCTGCAGGGATATGTAGCTGATTTAACGGACATCCACTCAAGCTATATTGTAGGAGTTTTATGTTTTGCGTATCTTGCGTTTTATGCCATCCGTGTAAGCGGAATCTTAAAATCGCAGGGTATTGATCTTGATAAAATTTCAAAAGGCAGTGGCCATTAAAATTAAAACAATATATAAGAAGAAGAGGTTTTGGGCAGGTATATTACTTGCCCAATTTCTTTTGTTTTTCATGTGCTCCAGGTCTGGAGGAATGATCACCTTTTTCAACAGGCTGTTTGAGCTCCAGAAGAAAATCCATCTGTCTTTGTTTTCGTGGATCCCATTTTCTGCTGGAGATCTTTTCTATATCCTGCTGGGCATAGTCATCGCTTACCTTATTATAGGTTGCCTGATAAAAAGTAAACGGCAACAATCTTTGTTGAGGATTTTGGTTCTGATTAACCTGCTGTACTTTGTTTATCAGATCTTCTGGGGGATGCTTTACTTCCAGACTCCGATCATTAAAAAACTGCCCAGCCAGAAGGAGCCCGATTACAGCAAGGCCAAAAGACTGGCCTTACGGTATCTGGAAAAATGCAGACAGACCAGGCAGGAAGTTCATGAGGACAAAAACGGCATCTTTATCGTCACGGACCTGAAAGCGATCCAGAAGGAAATTCTTAAGCAACAGACTATGCTTCCCGATTATATCTCCGGAAAGGAAGCTCCGCAGATCAATTCTTTCAAACCGAGTATCTTTAAAACTGTTATGAGCTATACCGGCATTCTTGGGTACTACAATCCATTTACTGCCGAAGCGCAATACAATTCTCAGCTCCCTTCCACATTTCTCCCTTTTACTTCTGCTCACGAAAGCTCTCATCAGCTCGGATTTGCAAGAGAACAGGAAGCCAATTTCATCGGATATCTGATAGGTACCCAAAGTGATAATAAAGAACTGCGTTACAGCACGGAATATTTTACGCTTAAAAGCCTTCTCAATTTTATTGTACAGGAAGATCCGGAGTTTGTTAAATATGTGATCCGGAATTATTCTCCTGCCATGAAGAGAGACCGGATGTATGAGAAAATGTTTGTTTGGAAGCATCAGGGCTTACTGGATGACTTTTTTGGCTTTACCAACAACCTTTTCCTTAAAAGTAATCAGCAGGAAGGTTCGGTCACATATTCTTATTTCATCGACCTTCTCCTGAACTATGAAAAATAAAAAAAGAATCGTATCAGGCGATACGATTCTAAAAACACAAATGATGAAAAAAAATTTATTACCTTGACTTGTTCCCTCATTCAAGGCGTTGTAAAAGTACAACATATTTTATAAATACAAAAACATTTACTCCCTTTTTTGTCATTTTATAAAAACTTTATGATTTTTTAAGTTTTCACAGATTTAAAAGACTTTAACTATCTCATTATAAAGCTGTAATCCATAAGTAAATTTATTTTGTCTGAGGAATTACTTTACATTTTATAGAAAAGAATCCATATTTTTTATAGCAATTATAATGTATTTTCTCTTAATGATACAATAGTACTATTAATCTCAGTGAAATTAAATTTTAAAGTCAGACTTTACTTCACCCTTGCGCCATAGAAGTACATGGCGTATCATTATCTTGATTTCAATGCATGTAGCATTTTATTTCCCGACTCATAAATCACTTCACTAAGAAAAAATTTGTTATTTCAAAACATCTGTGTATTTTAGTTGAAAATATGACTATGCAATTTGATAAACTCATTCAACACCTTAAGCTTGATAAGCAGGAATTTATTTTTCAGTTCAATTCACATCCTAATTACCCTTCTGCCCTTGCTTTCAGTGACACGCTGAACTTTATGGGTGTTAAAAACGATGCTTATGAACTGGATAAACAATACTGGGATGAGCTTCCGGATGAATTCATAGCCATAGTAGACGATTCATTTTCATTGGTCAGGAAATCAGGAAATCAGTATACCGTTTATGCAGAAAAGGTGAAAACACTGAATAAGGCAGAATTGCATGCGCGGTCTACAGACTTTATACTCTTATTTGAAAAGAATGAACATCCTGAAAGCAAGAAGGTCACCAGCCTGAAACCGTTATTATATATTGCCTCTGCCATTATTGTTCTGTACTCGGCTGTCAGCATGGCGTGGTACGAGGTCCTGTTTAATCTGGTCTCTTTAGCAGGCGTATATATTTCCCTGGAGATTTTTAACCAGAAGTTCGGGAGTACATCAACAGTAATCAGCAGCATCTGCGGGGACACTTCCGCGAGCCAGACTGTAAATTCATGCCACAAAATCATCAATCAGGACAAAACCAGTATTCTGGGCCTGAAGTTTTCAGATTTTTCCCTAATCTATTTCACTGGCCTTCTTGTGATGGGTATATTCTTACCTGCTACAGCAGTGCTTATCAAAGGGATTACTTTAGTCTCCATGATAGCAGTAGGATATTCGGTATACATACAGGCATTTGTGGAAAAAACTTACTGCCGTGTCTGCCTGATCATCATTTCTCTTTTGGTAGCTCAGCTGCTGTTGGGTTTCCTGTTCTTCGGGAATACTTATGTAGATTACAGAATGATCTTACTGTGCCTTGCTTTATGGATTGCTGTATTCTCACTGATCCTTTACCTCAACAATACGCTTAGTGAAAAAGAAAGCCTCCAGAAATCCAATTCCAAAAACCTGAGATTCAAAAGGAATTATGATCTTTTTAAAAGGGAGCTGACAGATAGCGAGAAGGTACATTTCAGCGATCAGGATACATTCTCTTTAGGGAAGAAAGATGCTAAAATTCGTATTTCAATTGTTTCCAACCCTTATTGCGGATTCTGCAAAGATGCACATACCATACTTGAAAAGCTTCTGGAGCAGTATCCTGATGAAATCTCCGCTCAGATACGCTTCAACTATTCAGCAGAGCAGAAAAATGATAAGTTTACAGGTTTAATCTCAGATTTTATGTCTATTTACAGGCAGAAGCCTGAAGCTGAATTTATCAAGGCAATGGATCTATGGTTCAAAACAAAGGATGAAAGCAAAATCAGAGCTTTTGCCGGTACTGATACGCACCCTGAGGATCTGACATCCCTTATTCGTATGTCTGCCGAAAACAGGGAAGCAGGGCTCAATTTCACTCCAATTTTCCTGATCAACGGCTACCAGTTCCCTGAGAAATATGACCGCGAAGACATTCATTACTTCATCAGCGAATTGATAGAAGACGAAGAACTATAAAGTTATCAAGTCTATCCTAAAAATCACTAACTTAGGAACAATTAAAGCGGTATCCGAAAAGCTGACAGAGTAGGAAAACTAAAACAAATTATTATGAAAAATCTAAAAAAAATGACAAGAGAAGACCTTAAAATGATTAAAGGTGGTTACAAAATGTGCTCGGATGACGGAGACTGCGGACCGGACTGGTGTTGTGCCAACGGGGCATGCAGGCTTATTTCCGGAGCAAGCCAAAGCACTTACCTTTGTACGTATTATCCGGTAGACTAAAAGCATGATATGAATTTCGGTTCATAAAGCAAAATGCATACATTAAAGAAGTTGCCGCCATATCCTGACGGCAACTTATATAAAATCAGATAGATTATTGAAGTTGAAATCTTTTCCTTTTTACCGCCAGCCAGACTCTAAAGACTGCGGCCCAACCTGCCTCCGTATTGTAAGTAAATATTATGGAAAGAGTATTTCCTTACAGCAGATCCGTAACCTTTCCGAAACGACCCGTGAAGGCAGCAGCCTGCTGGGGCTGAGTGATGCCGCTGAGGATCTCGGTTTCCGTTCTCTGGGCGTACAGATTGATTTTAAAACCCTCGTTGAAGAAGTACCGTTCCCTTGTATCGTACACTGGAACAAAAATCATTTTGTAGTCGTTTATAAAATAGACAAAAATAACAAAGTATATATTTCAGACCCGAGTTACGGGCTTATCACATATTCCCGTGAAGAGTTTATCAAACTTTGGATCGGCGAAAATGCTACAGAAGAAACCGAAGAAGGCATTGCCCTGATCCTGGAAACTACCCCTGCATTTTTTCAGACCGAATTTGACGATCATGAAAGCAAAGCCAGCTTTTCTTTCCTTTCCAAATACCTACTCAAATACAAGTCACTCGTTGGCCAGCTCGCCATAGGATTGCTTGCAGGAAGTTTGTTATCCCTGATTTTCCCCTTCCTTACCCAGAGTATTGTAGATGTGGGAATCCAAAATCAGGACCTGAATTTTATCTATCTTGTGCTTCTGGCTCAGATCATGCTTTTCATCGGAAGAATGGGTATTGAAGTCATCCGCAGCTGGATCCTCCTTCACCTGTCTGCCAGGATTAATATTTCCATTATTTCCGATTTCTTTATCAAACTGATGAAACTTCCGATCAGCTTTTTTGATACCAGGATGACCGGAGACATTATGCAGAGGATCAACGACCACCACAGGATCGAACAGCTACTGACCAGTTCTTCACTGAACACCCTGTTCTCTCTGGTCAACCTGATCATATTCAGCATTGTGCTGTTATTTTATGATTACAGGCTTTTTGCCGTTTACCTGGTAGGCGCTGTTGCTTATGTAGGGTGGATTACCTTTTTCCTTAACCGCAGAAAAGAACTCGATTACAAAAGGTTCTCTCAAGTTTCCCAGGAACAGAGCAAGGTGATAGAGCTTATCAACGGGATGCAGGAAATTAAAATGCACAATGCTGAAAAACAGAAGCGATGGGACTGGGAATTTCTTCAGGTCAAACTATTTAAGATCAGGATCAAGTCCCTTTCTTTGGAGCAATGGCAGTCGGTAGGTGGCAATTTCATCAACCAGATGAAAGATATCCTGGTAAGTTTTTTATCGGCTAAACTGGTCCTGAGTGGCAACCTGACTTTAGGGATGATGCTTTCCGTCCAATATATCATAGGACAGCTTAATAGTCCCCTTCTTCAGCTGATCGACTTTATCCGGCAGTTTCAGGATGCCAAAATCTCACTGGAAAGACTCGGGGAAATTCATGATAAAGAAGATGAAGAAAGCAAGGATGAACAGTACGTCACTGATCTTCCGCAGCAGGATATTGAAATTGAAAATATGTCTTTCCGCTATGTAGGTTCAGACCTGTATGTATTCGAAAATCTTAATCTTACTATTCCTTATCAAAAAACCACGGCTATCGTGGGAGCCAGCGGAAGCGGAAAAAGTACTTTACTGAAGCTGCTGATGAAATTTTATGAGCCTACGCAAGGTGATATCCGGTTAGGCAATACCAATCTTAAAAATATCTCTCCCCGTTTCTGGAGGGATCATTGTGGCGTCGTGATGCAGGAAGGATACGTATTCAACGATACTATTGCCAACAATATTGCGGTGGGTGAAGACTATGTGGATAAGCAAAAGCTCCGGAAAGCGGTAGAAATTGCCCATATCAAAGATTTTATTGAAGGGTTGCCATTAAGCTACAATACTAAAATCGGGAATGAAGGTCTTGGAGTAAGTGGTGGACAAAAGCAAAGGCTATTCATTGCAAGAGCGGTTTATAAGTCGCCGGAATATATTTTCTTTGATGAAGCGACTTCCGCACTGGATGCCAACAATGAAAAAATCATCATGGAAAACCTGGAACAATTCTTCAAAGGGAAAACGGCGATCGTCATTGCACACAGGCTCTCAACGGTAAAACATGCAGATAAGATTATTGTGCTGGATCAGGGCAAGGTGGTAGAAGAAGGTAGCCATACAGAACTCGTGGCTTTGAGGGGCGAATACTATCGACTGGTTAAAAATCAGCTTGAACTTGGAAATTAATTTTCGATTTGTATTTTTAAATTGTACAGTAAACCCATTCAATATTATAGATATGAAAAACCTAAGAAAAATTCAAAGGCCGAATTTAAGGACAATTTACGGTGCAGGACCTGTACCGGGCGGTCCGTGCAATTGCTTCTGTTACATCAATAACAATAAGCAGTGGAATCCGTGCAATCAATATTGCCCGGGTGGAGAAGTCATTCCGGGCGTTGAGCCGGGAAATGATCCAAAATGCGATTACAAATTACCTTTGTAATTGCATATGACCAGAAATCCTCATTCTGAGGATTTCTGTTTAATATTTTAAATATGGAAAAAGATACTTTAGATTCTATTGAACTCCGTTCCGAAAGCGTACAGGACATTCTCACACAACCTCCGCACTGGATGATCCGCTGGGGAAATACCATTATACTAATTATTTTGGTGATGGTACTTATTATGAGCTACCTCATCAAATATCCTGAATTTGTTCCGGCCCCCATTGTGGTAACGTCTCAAAATCCGCCGGAAAAGCTTGAGGCGAGGACCAATTCTAAGATAGAAAAGATATTCATTAAAAACCATAAGGAAGTCCATAAAAATGAAATCCTAATGGTTATGCAGTCAACCGCCAACTATAAAGACGTCTTGGCTCTTAAAAAGATTGTTGATTCAATTAGCCCCAGCCAGCTACAGTCATTCCCGTTAAATGGAAACCTCACATTTTAAATTAGGAGAACTTCAGGGTGACTACAACAGCTTTGCCAAAGCATTTCAGGATGAGGCATTATTTACGCGCCTGCAGCCTTATGCTCCTGAAAATCTCGCTGCCAATCAAAGTATTTCGGAATACCGCGCCAGGATTGCTACCCTTCAGCAGCAGAAAAAATTGGAACAGGCTAAATATGAACTGACCAGAAAAAGCTACCAGCGTTCACAGGACCTGTTCAACCAGGGTGTTATTTCAGCAGTGGAACTTGAAAATGAAAAGATAAAATTCATTCAGGAACAGCAAAACCTGGAAAACATCAATATCTCATTATCGCAAATGGAAGAAGGTATTTCCAACCTTAACAAGACCAAAAGCGGAACGGCCATCAGTACTGAAAAGGATAAGATCACCTATTCTTCCCAGACCCTTCAACTGTTTGAACAGTTAAGAAAGACATTAAAACAATGGGAACAGAACTACCTGATTGTTTCGTCAACCGATGGAGTGGCCAGTTTTCAGCAATTTTTCGGGGAAAACCAGTTCGTAAAGACAGGAGATGTCATCCTGACGATTCTTCCTAAAAACAAGGAGCAACTGGTAGGCAGGATGTCGGTTCCATCCGTCAACTCAGGAAAGGTAACTACCGGGGAAAAAGTACTGATTAAACTGGACAATTACCGTTTTCAGGAGTATGGGATCATCGAAGGCAGGGTACAGAATATATCCATGTCTCCGGACGACAAGGGAAACTATTATGTGGATGTTACTCTTCCTAAAGGTTTGCGCACATCGTATAACAAAACACTGCCGTTTGATAAAGAGCTACGGGGTAATGCCGAAATCGTTACCCAGGACCTGAGGCTTATCGAAAGATTCTTCTATCAAATGAGAAAACTTTTAGGATACCAGAGTTAAAAAATAAAAACCGGAACTGTATAAGTTCCGGTTTTTTTGTAGCGAAGACGGGAATTGAACCCGTGACCTCAGGGTTATGAATCCTGCGCTCTAACCAACTGAGCTACCTCGCCGTTTTGGTGGTGCAAATATAGAAAATAATTGCTTACCGCCAAAATTATTTTAGCTTAAAATAGTCCAAAACATCGCCTACATGCTCTGGTTTACTGATTATCTTATTGTTAGCATCCAAAATAAAATACGTAGGTGTTGCATGAATATTGTAGGTGTCAGCAAAACTGCTGTTCCATCCTTTAAGTTCAGAATCATTGATCCATGGGAATGCCTTGATTTTATTAGTATAAGAATCTCTGTCTACATCCAGTGAAAATCCTACTACCTGAATATTTTTGGCCTTAAGCTCATTGTATTTTTCAAGCAGTTTAGGAAGCTCATTTTCGCAGTGTGAGCAGGTAGAAGACCAGAAAACGATAATTTTCTTATCGGCTTTTACGCCGTATAATGATTTGGCAGTTGTATTAACCGGTGATTGAAATTTATAGTCAGGGAAAACAGCTCCCATTTCTACGTTGGCATTAGATTTTTAAAGTAGAAGCCAGCCTGTCGGTTATCGTGCATTTAAGGTTTTTAGCAAGATTTAGATATTTATTCTTAAGCTCAGACATGTCATAGACATCAAAAATATCAATCAGTTCGGACAAAACGGTCTGTCCCCGCGGCGTTTCAACCTTAAGGCGGTCCAGAAGCTTATCTACGGAACCGGCAACGTTGGTATTGCCTCCCGTATTCAGGTAGGCAACCAATAGAGGCCGTAGTAATGACGAGCTTTCAAGCATATCATTCGACTTATCAATAAAATTAATGATGTCTTCCTGAGATGCCTTTTTAGCATTTCCTTCGGCTATGAATTTGTCGTAGTTGGTATTATAATAATACACAAAGGGATGTTGGGACTGATCTATATCTCCCGTTTGGATGGAAAGCCTGGAGATTTCAGTCTTTAAAGCTTTGCCGAATTCAGTAGTATCCTTGTAATATTCTTTGATCTGGGTAAGCGCAGGCAGGATCAGCTGGCGTTTCTGCGCATTTTCCTGAAGCCTGCTCATCAATTCATTCGCCTCATCCTGATACTGAACATCTTTAATTTTATTCTTCTCTGTAGTGAATCTAATGTCTACGTTCTTATTTTCTGAAATGAAATTAAAGCTGTTGTTACTTGAAGGGAGATATACCTTCATCATGCCCATATAATGCTTGGGATATTTGAAAGTCCATGTGTGGTTTTTAGAGGTTTCTTTAGTCGCGATAATATCTTTAGATCCATTTAATGTATAGAGGATGGCATCTTGATCCTGAAAATCGGCAGGAGCCTGAATGGTCACTGTAAACTGTGCCTGAAAGCAGAGGCTGATGAAGACTGCTGGTAGTAGACAAATTTTTTTCATGCGGTAAAAATAAAAAAACTCCCTGATTAATAAGGGAGTTTGTTATTATTTTAATGAAATTTTTATATTTTTTGGCTCTTGTATTTTTTGGCAAAAAATACAATGAACATCAAAGCTAGAAATCCTAATGCTAACACGTACATGTCAATTGGTGCAGCCTGGGCTCCAGGTGTAACCCCTCCAACACCGTTGCCAGGGTTAGGTGGCGTACCGCCCCCCTGAGCATTGGCCCACAATGCAGCTAGAAGAAAAACAGCCGATATCAATTTATTTATTAAAGTCTTCATATTATTATTTTAAGATTTTGGTGTTAACAGTTTCTCCTTTGTCCGATACAATCTTAACTACATAAGAATTTTTCAGTGCATTATCCAGTTCGATAACAAAATCCTTAGAAGTACTTACTGCTTTTTTAGAGATAACAAGCTTGCCACTCATATCATAAACTTCAATATCTGCTTTTTTCCAGTTTGGATCAAATCTTACGATGTAATTGGTAATATCAGGATTGTAAACCACCATTGTCCTGGAAGGTTTTACTGATGTATTGTCCACTGCAAGAGCAGCATTATTAGGTGCTCCGTAGAAAAGATCAAATTCTGCATCGGAAACAGGCACTACACCACCCTGAACGGCAGCTTGAGCGGTTCCGCTCGGAGTTTTATAATAGAAGCCTATTCCTGTGGATAATTGGTGGGTGCCATTGGCAACCAGTTCTGCATTTTCTCTGATCTCAAATTTATATGATTTGATTTTTGAAAGATCGTAGTTAACCAATTTGATATTTTTCCCCTGGAAGTTATTCTCATTAGCTTCATTGATGTATAGCCAATACTGGTTGGTATAGTTATAATCATAACCTCCGGTAGGTGCTTCCTCAAAAGTTCCCAGAATACTTCCGGAAGTAGAGGAAATTTGTGTTAAGGCATTGCTTGAATGACCTGTAGTTGCGTTAGGATAAACCACATAATAGGTTCTGGCCACCTCATTACCGTTAGCATCAAGACCGATAACTCCTAATTGCTTCACCGTTGCTCCCGACGTACTTGATTTGCTGGCAGAAACACCATAATCCGTACCTGTAGCTCTGCTGAAATAATTAAATCTTCTTAAGTTGTTAAAATTCAATACCTGATTAGCTACTGTATTGTCTTTCATTTTGATAACAAAAGTACTCATAGGACGTACAACCAGATAATCCAGGTCTCCTGTTGGTACCGTTGCGGATCCTCCTGTAGAAGGCGATCCAGCAGGCAAATTGCTGGCAAAAGAGACAAATTTATAAGATGAAGCTCCACCACCGCCGTTATTGGTATTAGAGTACTGAACACCACTTACTTCAAACCTAACGGCCTGAATGTTGCTCAGGTTGATACCATCCCCGTTTGTAGCACTTTCATTAGTCGCAATCCATCTCAGATCGAGGTTAGTAAGGAATGGGTTTGAAAACTGGTAGATATTTTTACCATAATTCCCTTGCCATGCAGTTCCTCCGGCTGCGATATGGAAGCCATCCTGAACATATGACCAGTATTTTTCATTGTACTGGTTAACGTTACTCCCTCCTGTTCCGAAGCTTACATTGGCGCCTGCACCGCTTAAAGTGACAGAAGTACCGCTTGTATCAGAGTAAGGACGTCCCTTTAATGTTCTGGTTGTATTGCTCACATCCAGATTTGTTCCTCCAAGGATATAATATGCATACAAAGGTGAATCAATACCAAGTCTGTAAGTAAGATTGGTAAAGTGATTGAAAACCACATTATCATTGTTCCACTGAAGAACGTCATTTCCAGAACCCCTTACCCCCGAAAAAGTTTTACCGAGTTCTGTATTTAATGTTGACAATGTTTTTGCATAGAATGGCAGACCTACCTGTTGATAAGCACCATGATTAACTGCTCTGTACTGCTGATCTACAATCCCTGTTATATTGGACTGTGGAATCCCGGTAATGAAAAGCTGACCATAGGTATAAGAAGGCGTTGCCGTTGAAGAATTCGTATTGTAAGTAGCATAGGAAGTGGGTTCGTTGATAACGTTCACAAAGTTGTTTCCACCGTTACTTTCAGTTTTGTCCGCATTTGAAGCATCGATTGTCTTGAAAGAATCCGAAGAAGAACCTGACACCATTATATTTCCATGGTTTTCAATTCTACCGTTTCCTTTCATCTGCATGCCCCCACCGCTGTAGACCAGCGTTCCTTTACTCACATACATATTAGCGTTTGTGTCTACATGACACAATATATTCTGCGCCTGAACAGAATAACCGGCTGCTAAAAGGCCAATAGCAAATAAACTTTTTCTCATTGTATATAAATATTTGTGTGTTAATACAATATCTCAAAGGCAAAGTTATGTTTTTTTTTGATAATCTGAAAAATTTATTTTATTTATTAACAAAAATATTATCTTTAGTTAATGTAATATCCTTCTCTTCCCCAATAGAAAACATATAATCCTCAAGCACTTTTTCCGTAGTTCCTCTAAGTCCTCTGGCACCAAGTCCCTTCTCCATGGTCTCGTCAACGATTTTCTCGATGGCATCATCGGTAAATACCAGTTTTGTATCATCCATTTTGAATAGTTCCACAAACTGGTTAACGATTGAATTCTTAGGTTCCTTCATAATTCTTACCATTGTTTCCTTAGTAAGCTTATCCAGATAGGTAATAATAGGGAAACGGCCTAAAAGTTCAGGAATTAAACCGAAAGAACGAAGATCGATAGCATTGATGTTGGTTAGGATGTATTCATCCTCATCCGTTTTATTGATTTTCTCTGAGCTGAATCCTATCGCCTGTTTGTTGAGCCTTCTTTCTATGATTTCTTTAATCCCGTCAAAAGCTCCTCCTGCAATAAACAGGATATTCTGGGTATTGACCTGGATGTATTTCTGATCCGGATGCTTACGCCCACCCTGTGGCGGTACATTTACAATGCTTCCTTCCAGCAGCTTAAGCAGACCCTGTTGCACACCTTCACCGGAAACATCCCTGGTAATGCTTGGATTATCCGATTTCCTGGCTATTTTATCAATCTCATCTATAAATACAATTCCTCTTTCCGCCTTTTCAACATCGTAATCGGCAACCATAAGAAGCCTGGAAAGGATGCTTTCCACATCTTCCCCTACATACCCTGCTTCCGTAAGGATGGTAGCATCAACAATACAAAACGGCACGTTAAGCTCACGTGCAATGGTCTTAGCCAGCAGCGTTTTTCCCGTACCGGTTTCCCCGATCATAATGATATTGGACTTCTCAAGCTCTACGGACCTGTTTTCGTCCTTAGCGTGAAGAAGTCTTTTATAATGATTGTATACAGCTATGGAAAGCTGTTTTTTCGCCTGATCCTGTCCGATGACATACTCGTCCAGAAATTCTTTGATTTCCTTAGGCTTTTTAAGTTCACTGATATTTTCTGCAGGAGAAAATCCCGGACCTGCAACACTGTCTTTTACAATAGCATGAGCCTGCTCTATACAGTTTTCACAAATATAACCGTTCTGACCGGAGATCAGCATCTGTACTTCATTTCTCTTTCTGCCGCAAAAAGAACACTGGTTTGAATTCATTTTTAAATTTGGATTATATGATAAAAATCGCAAAAGTAACTTTTACGATTTTATATTTTAAGAATTAATAATTGATTTCTGAATTTCTTTATACTCCTCATCGGTAAGCTTCAGCCTAGTATTTTTGAAATTCATGTCTTCCACTGTATTCAGCGGAATAAGGTGGATGTGGGCATGGGGAACTTCCAGTCCTACCACAGCCACTCCTACTCTTACACACGGAACTGCATTTTTGATTTTTTTTGCAATTTCCTGGGTAAAACCCCAAAGGTTTTTATACTCCTCACTTTCCAGATCAAAGATCAGGTCTGTTTCTTTTTTAGGCACCACAAGGGTATGTCCTTTTACCAAAGGCATTGCATCCAGGAATGCAATAAAATTCTCATCTTCCGCAATGATGCAGGAAGGAATTTCCCTGTTAATAATCTTAGTAAATATGGTACTCATTGTATAATGATTGAATTGAAGATTGATTACAGTGTAATATCCAGCACTTCAAAAGACAGCTTGTTCCCGTTCGGCAACACGATTTCTGCAGTTTCTCCTACGGCTTTTCCCAGTAAGCCTTTGGCTATAGGTGTATTAACTGAAATTTTACCGCTTTTCAGGTCGCTTTCATTATCCGGCACCAAAGTAAATACCTGCTGCTGCTGCGTAGCGTTGTTTTTCAGCTTTACTGTAGTAAGGATAGAGACCTTTGAGGTATCGAGCTGGCTTTCGTCAATGATCTTGGAACTCGCAATAGCATCCTTAAGTTTGGAAATCCTCATTTCGAGCATTCCCTGTGCTTCTTTGGCTGCATCGTACTCTGCATTTTCAGACAGGTCTCCTTTATCTCTCGCTTCTGCAATCTGCTGGGTAATCTTCGGTCTTTCCACAGTTTCCAGTTGTTCCAGCTCAGCCTTCATTTTCTCTAGCCCCTCCTTTGTTACATAGCTTGCCATAATTTTCAAAATTTAGTTTTAGTATAAAAAAATAATCCGACATTTGCCGGACAATGTTTTTGTTGTTATAATCGTTTAAGATACAAATATATAAAAATTTAAATTGAAATGAAAAAAAGTTTCGCAATCCTTTCAATTATCACCTCACTGATATTCAACAGCTTAATGATACAATCCTGCGGCAGCCGGGAAGATACGGTAAGCTGCTTCCCGAATAATCCCATCAATGTAACCCTGAACCTGAATCTTCCCGCCTACTACGCTTTAAACCAGACGGGAAACTGGATGTACATCAATGAGCAGCAGTCTGGAACGCGTGGACTGATCGTGGTAAGAGCTTCTGATACGACATTTAAAATTTATGACAGGAATGCTCCTCACATATGCCCCGACAATAATACCACGTTGGAAGTGAAAGACAATATCAAAGTGGTTTGCCCGAAAGATAATGCGACATGGATCCTGCTCACCGGCCAGCCAACTGCCGTAGCCAATATCCCTCCTAAAACCTATCTGTATAATTATGATCCTTCCGGGAAGATTTTAAATATCTATTTTTAATGAAAGTCGTTATACAAAGAGTCTCTGAAGCCAGTGTAAAAGTAGACGGCAACATTGTAGGGTCCATTGGCCAGGGGCTGATGCTTTTGATAGGTATAGATGAGAACGATACATCAGCTGATGCCGACTGGCTGGTTCAAAAAATACTGAACCTAAGGATTTTTAGCGACGATGAAGGAAAAATGAACTTATCCGTAACGGATATATCGGGGGAGCTGCTGTGCATCAGCCAATTCACCCTGATGGCAGATTACAAGAAGGGAAACCGGCCTTCATTCATCAGGGCAGCAAGGCAGGAACAGGCTGTTCCGCTGTTCGACTATTTTAAGCAGCAAATTGCGAAATCCGGGCTTAAAACAGAAAGCGGAATCTTCGCAGCAGATATGAAGGTATCGCTGGTTAATGATGGTCCTGTTACTATCGTTATGGACTCTTCTACCAAAAACTGATTTCAATTATTCTCTACAAAAAACGTCTTTCAAAAAAATGAAAGACGTTTTCTAATAAATAAACTATTTATGCATTAATTGGCAGGCACACTGCTGAAATTAAGTGCTATTTTAAGATTCATATCGGAACTGGTCTGATTTTTCAGCTCATATACTGTCCTTACTGTAAGTCCTGAACTCTTAACCACTTCGTCCAGAAACCCGGAAGTATTAAGATCCAGATTCAGACTTGCAGCATCGGTAGAGATATTAGATCTGGAGGCAACCAATTTTTCACCCGTCCCGTTAGAGGAAATATATACTTTGATGGATTTGAGTGCGTTCAATGTACCTCCCGCCGGTGATACAACGGATACTTTAGCATCCGAAATCCTCACATCCTTTATGCTCGCATCATTATTTCCGCCAAACCATGTCTGCACATTGGATGCAGTTGCGGTAGATGATACTTCCTTATCAGCCGGTACTCCCGTAGAGATCAGTACATTGGCTGTATATGGAAAGGTATTCTGAACCAGTGACTGTACGGCCCCACAGCTTACCATCACAATAGAAGCAGCGGCGGCTGTTAACATTATATTTTTCATAATATTGAATTTTAAAAGTCTTTGCAGAAATTATACCAATTTATTCCACGCTTACTGTAAAATCTCCTTTTGTATTTCCTTCCGCCATCTGGTCTTTGCCAATGATCAGCCATACTTCTCCTTTGCCTTTGACATCGTAAGTAATCTCATTCCCGAAAGGTCCGTCATAATCACCATTTGGAAGCCTGATCTGATTAAACCGTATATTAAAATCCTTCTGGCGGGTATTGATGTTGGCCTTAATTTTAGACTGATCAAAATTACTGATCTTCAAAATCAGCTTCTGATTCTGATCTGTAAACTGCTCTCCTAATGTGAAAGGAAGTTGGGAGGCATCCATGGTCCTTGTAATTTCCCCATTCTTCACCTCTCTCATCACTCCAGTCTTAAGTACCTGTTTGGTAACCGGAGCATTATTGATGATAGAATCTTTCTTTTTTAAAGCTTGGGAATCTGCAATGGGCTGCGTACGCTCTGTTGTCAAGGAAGAATCCCGGCCTGTTGTTTCTGTTTTTTCTGCCTCCTTTTTGCAGGATAGCAGCAGCAAAGGAATCAATACGAAGTATTTTTTCATAACTGTTGTTTTTTGTAATGAATAAGGTTATATGCATGCGAAAACTGTTCCAACCTTTAGCAGAATATTGCTGTCTGAAAACACATATTTGATCTTTTCTTACCGGATGGAATCGTAGTATAATGCCCGGGAAAGCAGGCTTTCATCTTTATGCTTTTTAACCTGTTCAAGAATTTCATTTTTCAATGTCTTTTTATTGTTTCTATCAGCATATTCTAAAAGTATTTTTTCATTGAAATGAACAGACACTCTGTGAAAATCCGGATTGAAATTTTTACGCTGGACATTCTGCAGAGTGATGAAGCCACCCCAGTTGATAAAGCTGCAGACCAGAATCGTTGCGTATGCAAACCATGCCATAGTATTGAACAGGAAAATATTTTTCTTTTTTCGCTGAATTTTAATAAACATCAGGACCAGCCCTATCATGGAAAGGATAAGAAAAGCACTCACGCCCAGCCTTTTATATGTATACCCGTATTCCATTATATACTCAGCATTTTTAGCCATAGCAGAGAGAATCAGTGTAGCATTGAGCGCGATCCATATTTTAGCCAGAATTTTCAATATTCCTGCCTTCGGATCGAAATTAAAAGCAGATTTAAAATAAAACATCATTACCAGAACAGCCATGACAATGGAAAGGATAACGGCATTCACCCTTTCATGGGTTTCTTCAGAAAGCTTTACCGCCGCTTTACTCCCTTCATAGAACTGTTCATAATTATAAGTAACAATAAAAAAGATGAGAAGGATATTCAGCAACAGGAAGGAAATGACTCCGCTCATCCGTTCTGCTTCAAGGTCAAAAAACGAGTAGGTATTCTTCAGAGTTTTCTCTTCACTTTTAAAATCATTGTTCAGCCGCATATTCTGCTTATATATCAATTTTTCGACGGCATAATTCCAGTAATTGAATGCAATAAAAAATCCCAGTATGGCCATGCATAGGAACTGCCATATATCCAGGTCCCACTCATACCCGCTGTAAAGTTCAGCAAAGTGATGGCTGCCTGCCGCGTAGATCCCAAAGAAAATACTGACCAGCACCAAAGGAATCAATACAAATGCAAACATCTTTTGCCAGAATCCGGGAATAGTCTTTTCGGGAAGCCATTCATCAAAACTGAAAAAGCGGCATACCGAGGTAAAAGTATTGATCACAAAGACCGGAATAAGCAACAGAATTTTCATCCGCCTGTTTTTTGATCTGTACGATAATAGCAAAAGGGAACTTACCACTGCCAGAAATGAAGCCAGGTCACCATACCAGGCAAAAGCAATACCCGATATTACAGAGGTTGCTATGAGAACAAAGAATGTTTTCGTCTTGTTTTTTGCAGGTGTCCTGAGTAGGGTCAGCACTGAATAAATGATACAGAGGATCCCTAAATTAAGCCCTACATTTTCGTTGTAAAAAAGAACAACGAATAAGGCAGTGGTAAGAAATATATAGTGATGTGTTTTCATGTTTTTTTTATTGTATTAATGATTCAAGTTTCAATATCAGCATAGTGTAATAATCAGTGTAAAACCGCTGTATCTTTTTGGAATATGAAGTCTCTCAGGTGTTCAAAATTCTGCCACAATAAGGTCTCAAAATCCCAGTCGTAGAATTTTCTCATCCGCCGTCCCTTCTGATAAGCTTTACGGTACAGACGGATGTATTCGGGCAGGATAAAAGTTCCCAGAACAATAGCGGCCAAAAGGTGTGCATTGAGCTTCCCGTTTCCGAGGAGCAGATACTGCATCGCAATTTCATCTTCAAAACGGGTGCTGCAGCCGGTAATGAGATGGTGCACATCATGGTCCTCCATTTTGGGGATCATGCTGAAGCCATGCTTTTCGTAGAATTCTCCCAGCTTTCTTCCTAAAGAGTCTTTGTGAAACTCCAGGAGTTGCTTTTCATTGAATTGCCATTGCCTTTTTTTCCTTTTAAAATAAGTTCTGTATAATTTCTGGATCTTATTATAGATCAGCAACAGGAACCTGACACGTATTTTTTTCATAGTTAAAGAGTTATAATTGAAATTCCGATAAAGAAATATAAGATGGCAACAGGAATATTGATCAGAATGATCATAACCGCTTTCATACAGGCGCTGCGCCGGCGTACATCGATCCATGCATATACTAAAATGGCCGCAACAATCACCAGGTTGATTATTGACCCGAAAATCAGCAGCATGAATCCTCCAACTGCAAATTCATCATTTTTGCTTATTATATACCCTATCAGGCTGATATTCCCAAGGATAAAAAACAGCCAGAAAACCACTTTTCCGGTCGTTATAAAAGATTGATCGTTCATGATTTTACGTTTGGGTTAAAGTAAAAACCGTAATTTCCGGACGAACCATGAAGCGGACCTGAAAAGAATGCCCGAGAGCCCGGTTGATATATAGCATCCTTCCGTCATGAAGATCAATGACACCGGATACATACTTTTTATTCTTTACAGGAAGAACCGGAGTGATTACACCGGGAATCCTGCATTGCCCGCCATGGGTATGCCCACTTAGTATCCATCCCTGATATCCGTTCCATACGTCCAGGTCACATACATCCGGATTGTGGCACAATACAATACCGGCTTTCGACGGATCATAATGCTTCATTACCTGCATTGGGTTAAAATTGGGAGACCAAAGGTCTTCAAAGCCGATAAAATGGAGCCCACCACAGTCATGTTGGCTGTTTTTCAGGACAGTGATGCCTTTATTTTCCAATACGGTACAAATGTTTTCGGTTATACTCAGATCGCTCCAGTCTTTCCCGTAATCATGATTGCCCAATATTCCTAAGGTGGCAATCTTTCCTGAAACTGCATGCTTCATTACCTGCTCCAATGCTGAAATTTCTTCCGGCGTACCGAGGTTCACATAATCACCGGTATAAACCACAAAGTCCGGATTGTAGTTCCTGGCTTTTCCGAAGGCATCAATAAGAAAATGCCAGTCGAAGCGCTTTCCTACATGCAGATCGGAAATCTGCATCAGTATCTTTCCGTGCAAGTGATCTGGCAGGTTGTTCACAGGAAGCTTATGCTCTACAAATTCCACCCAGAAAGGTTCTACCTGCCATGAATAAAGAGCCGGCAGCATACCCGCCAGCGTAAGCGCCGAAGCTTTTTTGAGAAATGTTTTCCTTGTCATTACTTAATCGATTTTTAATTACCTGCAAGCAGACTTCCGAAAATTCCAACGGCCAACTCTGCCCATACTGCCGCTAAAGCAAAAAAGGCCAGGAAGCAGAGCGGTATTCTCAATGCTGGTTTCGCAACCTTACCGGAAATCAGGTCGATAAAACCTACAGCACTCCAGAGGATCACAGCTGCCATAAGAAAATCATATCCTGACCAGTATACTTCTGAAGATATTACATTCCCGACCAGTGGAAACCATAACAATGTGGCCGGTAAGGTGTGCAACACTGCTAAATTTGGGTTTTTTCAACATATTATTTAATTTAAAAGCACTTTGAATTACAAAGCTAAAAACTAAAAAAATTTATTTGGTTCCCAACAGTTTTTCAAGCGCATTCAGATGCTCTGTAAAAGCTTCCCTTCCTTTCTGCGTTACCCGATAGGAGGTTCTCGGCTTTTTGCCTACAAATTCTTTCTTCACTTCAATGTATTCCGATTTTTCAAGTGCACTGCTGTGGCTGGCCAGATTGCCGTCTGTAATTTCCAGCAGGCCTTTCATTTCGGAAAAATCAACCCAGTCGTTCACCATAAGCACAGACATAATGCCCAGCCTTACGCGACTTTCAAATTCCTTATTGAGTTGGTTGATATTAATCATTACATTGGTAACCTGTTAATTCTAAAATAATCATATATTGCTGCATCAATAATAACGGCTTCTTGGGTTTTCAGATTTTCAACAGCCACGAAATCATGATTCTTGAAGAATCCTGATGTCAGATATTCATTTATAATCTGATTTAAAAGAAATACTTTCCCTATCTGGTGATGCACTTTCCAGAATAGCACGGCTGCAAAAATAACAATAAAAAACAGGATGGATTTTTCCACAGGACCTTATTTATATTTTTTATGCATAATCAGTCCATAAACAATATGCAGCAGACCAAATCCAATAGTCCAGAACAGCAATCCCCACCCTAACATGAATAACGATAACAGCCCCAGAATAATCTGGCAATATCCCAGGTATTTTACATCAGTAAGTGTATAACGTTCTGCATTGACTAGGGCAATACCGTAAAAAATAAGTGTTGCCGGAGCAATCCATACAAACAAATGATGAAAGAGGAGCGCCAGGCAAAACACACCGCCTGTAAGCAATGGTACTGAAAAACTAACCAACAGCCTCCTTGTTGTAGCATCCCATATTTTCAATCCTTTCTTCCTGCTTTTGGTGGCTGTAAAAAAATATCCGCTGAGGATCGCAACCGCCAGAATAATCACAGCAACCCAGATCAATTCCCGGATCAGGGCAGGCTGGAAAATATTGCGGTCACCATCCAGGTAATCAATCCCTTCCCTTTTTAATCTGAAATATACATACACGGCTCCTGCGATCGCTGAAAGGCCGGCAAAAACTCCGGACAGCCCACTTAACGATATAAACCGTGAAGAACGCTCCATCATGGAACGGATATGAGAAAGATCTTCGTGATAATTTTTAGCATCCATAAAAAGAACTTTGAAATACAAAGTTATAATTTAATTTTAAATGGCAAAATATTTTTTTGAACTATTTACTATTCCATTTTTGTTTATGGCAATTGCACAAGATAAAAAACGCTGAACCAAAATAGTTCAGCGTTCTTATGATTACTTCGCTCTCAATCTTTCCTTAATCGCTCCGATATTTTTCTTGGCAGAATCTTCAAGAATCAGGCTTGCGCTCATGTGGATTCTTGCCGGCATCAGTTCATTGAAATGGTCTGTTCCTTCCCAGGAAACTTTTTTAATAAGTGCCAAAGCATCCTGGCTTCTGGAAGACAGGGTCTGAAGGAATTTCTCCAGCTTCGCGTCCATCTCGGCAATATTTTCTGATACGGAATGATAGATATTATGCTGTTCAGCCCATTCTGCAGACCTGAAATCAGCATCAATTGCCATAGCAGAAAACTGTGATTTACCAATCTTCCGTTCCACATAAGGTCCGATGACAAAAGGTCCTATTCCCAGATTGATTTCCGTTAATGCTAAGGCTGAATCTTTAGTAGCAAAACAGTAATCGGCACCACATGCAATGCCTACTCCCCCACCGGTTGTTTTCCCCTGAACTCTTACTACAACTATTTTTCCGCAGTTTCTCATTGCATTGAGCACTTTGGCAAAACCTCCGAAAAATTGTTTTGACTTTTCTAGTTCCTCGATCTCCAGCAGCTCATCAAAACTGGCACCTGCACAGAAAGCTTTTTCACCTTCACTTTTAATCAGGATGGCATTAACTTCTTCTTTGGCTCCTTCTTCTAAGATGGTTTGCGCCAGCTGTTCCAGTATGGCTCCGGGAAGCGAATTACTTTTAGGCGTTCCGAAAGTAATTTCCGCGATGTGGTTTTTCAGCTCTGATACTACAAATTCATTCATTTTTAATGTCTATTGGATTTTTACAAAAATACTAATTAGGCTCGCATCAGCGGTCATAATAGGCCAGAATAATTACACGATTTTTCGCTTTATCCGTATAAACACGGAAGACAATATTGAGTAATTTATACTGAATCTCGCCATTTCATCAAAGCATACCTTTGAACCGTTCATTTATACTGAATGATTATCAGGATCTGATCTGCTATTCATAGAAATGAATTTAAAAATGAACACTTTTATTTTACCCATATAATTAAGGTGTCTATCACTAACAACATGAAGTCTCCGGATATTTCCGGCGGCTTTTTTTTATTGATAATGTGCCAATTCCGGAAATACCAATATTTTAAAGTTTACATCTTAATCCATCCACATTCCGTAAAAATACGGAATGCCGAATCCGTATTTACACGCTAGGGAGATCCGTTCTGAAACATTTACTTTGTCATTAGAATAAAATGCTTCTTATACAACAAACAATAGCTTATAAACAAAACTAATAACCATGAAAACTTTATAAGCAAAGATCGGACGATAAGATTCTAATACATAAATGAGAACGTGAAGCCCCGAATTAACTTTTCGGGGCTTCACTTTTTAATGCTACGATGTATTTATCGATATAAAGCGTCTTTTCTTTGGATTTATACTGTTGGATATATCTGGGATGCTCCAGAACGGCTATACGGTCAAATAAACGTTCTTCCTGGTTGATTTTTGAAATGAATTCAGCATTCTTTTTACCCATAACAAAAACTTCTGACGTATCAACATTAAGGCTGAGATGCTTTTTTAATGAATCAATCATAAAATCTTTTACATCTCTAAAGAGTTCCCTGTCATCATAATAATTAGCGTTGACCCAGCTCCCCTTAGATTTTCTTACAATAGCCAGTGGAAAAGGCGAATTGATGTAGATGTTCTTATAAAATGCTTCGGCACCACCATATTCTGCAATCATATCATAAACGAAAACGGATGAAACTTCGTGGGTGTAAGCAGAAGTCATTTTAATTCCGCAAATACTTTCTAACCTTTTGGTATCGGTAAATGGCACTCCCGTTACTCCCGCTCCATGGCGGCTGGGATTGATTCCCAGAAGAAATTTCCGGCGGTTTGAATCGTTGTAATATTTATAATAGAACTGTTGCATGACTTCCAGCGTTTCCGGATTTTCCAGATAAGGATTCATGACCAGAAAATCATCTGGCAATACCCCATTATAATGCAGTTTTTTATTAAAGCTGATGACCTCTTCAGCAAACGTTTTCTTCATGTTCAGTTACAGTTAAAAATGACTTAGGGCTCATCATCACCGTTATCTTCCTTTTCATCACTTAGAGCAAGCTCAATATCAATAAACTGAATATAAAGTCCGCAAATACTGTTGTTTTTATCATAACCGAAGTAAACGGGATAAGTACCATCACCGAAACCCGTAGCAAACATCGGGATCTGGTAATCTGTACCCGGAATAGTCCAGTTGATCCAGTCACCATTTTGTCTCTGATGCTCGGGATGTTCCTCATAACTTTCTTTAAACAAGCCAGCAAAATAATCATCATACAGATTTGGCATATTAAGTTTATTTACAAAAGCATCAAAGGCTGGAAGTGCTTCCGAATCTGTAATGCAGGCTAGCCCGGCATCTACATGAAATCCGAAATAATCATCCTGTTGTACGCCTTCAAGGTTTTCATTCCCAATTAACGCTTCCTGATAACGGACAGGTTGGCCATCGGTGAATTTCACTCTGACGGCAGCATACCGGTTGCCCCATTCTTCGAATTTTGCAACGGCAATCGTAACCGGAAAATTTCCCTTGGGCGCATTCACAAAATAAGGTTTCTGAGTTGAATCAAGAAACACCAACGGATCTCTTACCACGATTTTGCCCGAGGGTAGAGAGACATCTCCTATTTCCAGAATTTCAACTGGCAGACCTAAAATTCCTGCTGAGGTAAAATAAGACTCCAGATCAGTAGGACAGACAAGAATATGTTTTATACTTTCCCATTGTTGCATCCATGTAGTGTTCATAACCTTATTTTATCTGATGATTATTCATTGAAAATAAGGAATAAAAATCAGGTGGTCAAAAAGCAGCGGGCTTTTAACAAAAGATTATCAAGCTTAAGGCATACTAAAATTCTATTCAAAAAAACAGCAGCCTATGATTCAGCTGCTGTATTGTACTATTGTTACATTTTTATATTATATTAATCCGAACTGCTCGAAATGATGCGTAAAATGTTTCCTGTGCATCAGTTCCCACATTTCCTTGTTCAGTTTTCCGAATACGAAATTCATGTGCTCGGCCTGTGGATCTTCTTTGTAATAGATGGTGAATTTTTTCAGGTTATCCAGGAATGACTGTTTTGCAGCATCCAGGTTTTTATGTTTCGGTTCAGGCAATGATCCATCAGCATTCAGGAACGGAGCCTGAAAATCTTTTGGCATTTTTCTGTGGTTGTACAGGGAATCCTGCCATTTTTCCAGATGCTCTTCAGGAGTGAAGCACTGATCGGCTTCCGGCTCTCCCAGACTCACCAACACCGCCTGCTCTAAATGCTCGATCATCTGCTGAGGAGACATTTTCCCCCACTGTGATGGCGTATTCTCTGTTAAACCGTTGAGGGTTTTCTGAACATTTCTTGCATTCAGGTCGATGAACGGTGATTGTTTGGCTACCAAAGTAAGAATCGTTGCTACACAAACCACTTCTTCTCTCTGGTTGACCACTTCCACCAGCCATTTCACCACTCCGGAAGGAATATTTCTTCCCTTTACCCCGCGGTTGATTTTTTCTTTGGCCGTTAAATAAACGGTAATCGTATCTCTGGCATATACCGGTTTGAAGAACGAACAGTTTTCCAGTCCGTAGTTCGCGATAACCGGCCCTTTTTTTCCGGAAACGAATAATCCTGCTGCTGCTGAAAGAATGAAGTATCCGTGGGCAACCGTTTTATCGAAAATAGTTCCTGATAAGCTCGTCGCGTCGGTGTGGGCATAGAAATGATCCCATGAAACGTTGGAGAAATTCACGATATCGGCATCGGTAACGGTTCTTCCTGCTGTTTCCAGAGAATCTCCAACCTCAACTTCTTCAAAATATTTCCGGAACGGATGCTTGTCGGAATATTTCTTTTCGGCACCCTGCTGATATACTTTGGTAATCGCGGTCAGGATATCCGGGGATCCCTGAATCGCTGTTTTCTGAAGGAAGAAATGAAGACCGTTCAGTCCGCCCATCTCCTCGCCTCCTCCTGCTCTTCCGGGGCCGCCGTGCATCAGCGTCGGAAGCGGTGAACCGTGACCGGTGCTTTCTTTGGCATTATCCCTGTTCAAAACGAAGATCCTTCCGTGCTGAGAAGCCATTTTCCATGAAGTTTCGGCGACGAATTTTTCATCGTGAGAAATAATAGACCCTACCAGACTTCCTTTTCCTCTTTTCGCCAAAGCCGCCGCTTCTTCCGCATCTTTGTACGGCATCAGCGTAGAAACCGGCCCGAAGGCTTCGACATCATGAGAAATATTTTTTTCAAAAGGTTTATCATTGAAGAACAGCTTAGGGCTCATGAATGCTCCATTTTCGTAATCGGCATCTACCAGTTCGTGCTGTCCGTCGTAAACCAGTTCCGTTTCTGTTTTCAGTAAATTTACTTTTCTTAAAACCTCGTCATACTGCTGTCTGCCAACCAAAGATCCCATTCTTGTTTCCCGGCTTAACGGGTTTCCGATTTTGGTCTGGTCCAAAGCTTTAGATAAAGCCTGCCGCACATCGCCCACCAGGTTCTCAGGAACAATGATCCTTCGGATGGCGGTACATTTCTGCCCGGCTTTGGTGGTCATTTCGTTACGGACTTCCTTGATAAACAAATCGAATTCCGGAGTGCCTGGCTTCGCTTCCAAACCTAAGATGGAACAGTTCAATGAATCCGCCTCCATATTGAAACGAACGGCATTGCCTGCCACTGATGGTAACGATTTTAATTTCCTTCCCGTTGTTGCCGATCCGGTAAACAGTACGGAATCCCCGTCCTGAATATAATCCAGAATATTTCCAGGTTCGCCGCAAACGAGTTGCACCGCCCCTTCAGGCAACAGACCGCTTTCGATCATATCCTGAAACACCGCATTGGTAAGATACGAACCGAATGGTGAAGGCTTCACGATGGAAGGAACACCCGCAAGCAATGAAGTCGACAGTTTTTCCAGCATCCCCCAAACCGGGAAGTTGTACGCGTTGATCTGTATGGAAACCCCTTCGCTTGGCGTTAAAATATGTGTTCCCTGGAAAGTTCCGTTGGCTGAAATTTTCTGTGTTTCCCCATCCACCCAGAACGGGGTGTTCGGAAGCATTCTCTTGGCCAGTCCGGAATAGGTAAAGAAAGTACCGAAACCGCCTTCGATATCCACCCAAGAATCCACATGCGTGGCTCCCGTTTTATAAGATAATTCATAATATTTTTTCTTTCTTTCGAGAAGATAAAGCGCTACTTTTTTCAGCATTTCCCCACGGTCGTAGAACGTCATGGACGAAAGATTTTTGTATCCAACGGTTCTTCCGTAATCCAGTGCCTGTTCGAAATTAAGCCCTTCCGTATCCGAAACGGCTACCTGCTCTCCTGTAACGGCATTAAATAAAGGAATTCCGGTTCCGGTTCCTTCGATCCATTCGCCGTGGATATAGTTCTTTAGTTTTTGCATATCATTTAATTTAACAATGTATCTGCTTACCACTTGTTACATTTTTACATTTATATATTGTTCTATTTATTTTTCCGGTTCCTGATAGGGAAATAGTTTCACCAACCCTTCGTACAAACTTCTGTGCAGAATGGTGGCGTGGTTATCCGTTTCCATCATCTTATATTCTATTGTCCAGTTTTTCTTTCCCGCTTTTTTCAGCACATCATACAGGTCTTCAGCATCTTTTACCATTACCGGATGTTCCCCTTTTCCGACGGAAATATAAATAAATTTCTTCGTATCCGGAATTTTAGCCAGCCATTGGTTTGCCCCTTTCAGCAGGCTTTCATCATCCCACCATAAACTCGGGCTAATGATAAAATAGTTGTTAAACAGCTCAGGTTTTTTCAGCAAAATTTCTGTCGCCAGCAATCCACCTAATGACTGTCCAAATAAATATTTATCGGTTATTTTAAATTGACTTTCGATATAAGGTTTTAATTCTTTTTCAAGAAAGCTGATGAATTGATCAGAATGTCCCGTTGTCGGATAATCCTTCTGTAGATCTTTCAAATCCGTATGAAAGGTAAAATCTCTTTTTCGATCAATATTGGCTATTCCTACCACAATTGTTTCCGGCATCGAATACATCTGATTGAAAAACTGAATCAGTCCGGTAACATGAGATAAAGTCTTCATTCATGCTTCCATCCAGCAGATAAATGACCGGATAGGATTTGGTTTTATCAAAATTCTGAGGAAGATAGATATTCAATGTTCTTTCCTCATTTAAAATTTTAGATTTAAACGTTCTGATTTCACCGATTGTTAGCGGTTTTACGTTGCTGTTCTGGGCTGAAACTATAGCTGAGAGCCCAAGCATCATCGTGCATATCAGCAGGATTTTTTTAATCATTTTACTATACTTTTTCTAAACCTAACGGGTTTTAAAAACCCGTTAGGTTTATCCTGTTTACATCGTCATTCTACATCCAAGAAATCATATTCTACATTAGACTGATGATAATTTTCAAAAATATGAACCGAATCGAAATACTGCAATATTTCATTTCGATTTAGCTTACTCTCTTTTTCTGAATTTACATAAGCCATATAAGAAGAGTACTTCCATAACGCAACTTCTGTTACAAAGCCGTGGTTAACCGGATTATTATGAATGTAATGCAACACTTTGAGCAGATATTTCTCATCAGTGATTTTTCTCCTTTTGATGGCATTCAGAAATAAAGCGCCTTTTCTCTCATACATTTTATTAAATGCTTTTGCATAAGAATTGAGAAAATTACCAAAATGCTTCATGAGGTAAGCATGTTCATCTTCTATTGGCACACCTTCAACAGCCTTGAATCGTACTAATAAATGAAAATGATTAGCCATCAAACAATAGGCATAAATATCAGCTATCGGCAATATATACTGCATTAGTTTTTTAAGGAAAAACTGATAATTGGTTTCTTCACGAAAGATAAGTTCCTTTCCGTTCACATGAGAAAAAATGTGATACACAGAATCAAACTCAAAGCTTTCGGTATTGATCATTATTCTAGTTATTTTCTATTTGGTCTTATTTGGTAAAACCTAACGGGTTTTGAAAACCCGTTAGGTTTAGCGAGGCCTAACCCTCAAGAGTTTCACTTCACATCATCCCAGATGCTGTAATCCACAACTTTTGTCGGGATCTGCTGCACATATTCCGTAAAGGGTTCACAAGGAAGAATAGCATCCTTTCCTTCTCTTGCCAATTCCTGATACAGACGGGTTCCTTCGGTTTTCCATTTGATCATTTCATCGGAAACATCACGGATGATCTTTGCCGGGCTTCCGACGATCAGCTTTCGGGCTTCGCACCTGAAGTTGGCGGGTACAAAAGCCAAAGCTCCAATTATACATTCGTCACCGATAATTGCTTTGTCCATCACTACGGCGTTCATTCCCACCAGGCAGTTTCTTCCGATATGTCCGGAATGGATGATGGCTCCGTGACCAATATGGGCCGATTCTTCCAGAATGGTTTCAATACCCGGAAAAACATGCAGCGTACAGTTTTCCTGAACATTCGCGCCGTCTTTCACGATGATTTTCCCCCAGTCGCCGCGGATCACCGCATTCGGGCCAACGTACACTTCTTCACCAATTTCCACATTCCCGATAACCACCGCCTGCGGATGAATGTAGGCAGAAGGTTTGATGATGGGCCGGATGCCGTGGTAGGAGTAGATATTCATAATTTTTTTCTTAAAAATTTAATGTAACAATGGATTAATGTACAAGTTTACCTATAGATGCTTCAACAAACTCAGCATGACATTACGCAAAATTGTTTCACGGCTACATTGTTACACTGTTACATTGATAAATTGTTATACTATTAAAAAAGTTATACTTTTTCAATCACCATTGCATAGCCCTGGCCTACACCGATACAAAGGGTACACAAGGCGTATTTTTTATTCTGTTTCTGCAATTCCATAGCGGCAGAACCAATGATCCTGGCTCCGGAAACTCCCAGTGGGTGACCGATGGCAATGGCACCTCCGTTTGGATTTACTCTGGAATCATCGTCTTTTAAACCCAATGATCTTGTTACCGCTAAAGCCTGGGCAGCAAAGGCTTCGTTCAGTTCGATGACATCCATATCATCCAGTGACAGGTTTAATCTTTTTAAAACTTTCTGAGCAGCTTCCACAGGACCGATTCCCATGATTCTCGGTTCCACACCGGCAACGGCGGAACCTAAAATTTTAGCGATCGGCTGAAGTCCGTATTTCTGTACGGCCTCTTCGCTGGCTAAAATCAATGCTGCAGCACCGTCGTTCATTCCTGAAGCATTTCCGGCGGTTACCGTTCCTCCTTCCTTTCTGAAAGCAGGGCGAAGTTTCGCCAGTCCTTCCATTGTAGAAGTCGGTTTAATAAATTCATCTTTATCGAAAACTTTAGGTTCTCCTTTCTTCTGTGGGATTTCCACCTGTACGATTTCTTCCGCCAGTCTTCCGTTTTCCTGTGCTTTGGAAGCTTTCTGCTGAGACCATAAAGCAAACTGATCCTGGTCCTCACGGCTGATCTGGTGCATATCGGCTAAGTTTTCCGCTGTTTCACCCATACCATCAACACCATACATTTCTTTCATTTTAGGATTGACAAACCTCCATCCGAAAGTGGTATCGAACATCTGGCTGTCTCTTCCGAACGCAGTACTTGGTTTCGACATCACGTACGGAGAACGCGTCATATGCTCTACGCCGCCGGCAATGTAAATTTCTCCTTCACCTGCTGCAATCGCACGGAAGGCATTGGCTACGGCAGACATTCCTGAAGCACACAACCTGTTAACTGTCTCCCCGCCGATTTTATATGGAAGTCCGGCCAACAGCAGGGCCATTCTCGCTACATTCCGGTTATCTTCCCCGGCCTGGTTGGCACATCCAAAGATCACATCCTCGATTTCCTCTACCGGAACTTCCGGATTTCTCGCGATGATCTCTTTGATGACAATGGCTGCCAGATCATCGGCTCTTACTTCTGAAAGGCCTCCGCTTAATTTCGAAATGGGAGTCCTGATATAGTCTATAATGTATACGTTGTTCATTTTTCAGCTTTTACTTTTATTTCTTTATAATCTTTTAAAAATGACAAAGTATTTTCCAAATATTTTCTCGGAGATCCTGACGCTGTATCTTTAAATCTATTTAAAACTTCATCCATTTTATCAATCTCTTCATATACTATAAATGGAAAATAATTAAGATTTAAATGTCTAATTTTACCTGATTTTAATGGAGTTTGCATTTCTATAATAAGTTTTTCAATATTAATCTCTTTATCGTTGATATACTTATCAATAGAATGATGACCAACTACCCCCATATAATTTACTTCCTCCTGCAATAGGAAAGCATCAATATAAGATTGTCCAAAAAAAATTTGTTCTTCAAAATTTGCACTAATTAATCCATGAGAGAAAGCTCCTTTTATTGCAATCTTAGTATTTATTATTCCAGCAAATAACCAATTAATAGCTTTTAAAAAAACAATAAATGATTCTGTGGAAGCATTTTTTGAAAATATGATAATCGAGTCAGAAAAAGTAATAATGCGAATTGGCTCTTTTTCAGCCTCACTATTTATAAAGTCTTTACTAAAAGAGTTTTTTAATTCAGAAATATTATTGAGAACTCCAAAAATTTCCTCGTGAGTATTTCTTAATACCATTTCCTTAAAGCCCAGAATATCGAAGAAAGCAACAAATCTATTATCTGTTATTTCCCAATTACTATCGTCTTCGTAAGAATTGATACTCGTTACAACCTCAGTTTGAGCTTTACTCAATACATTTATTGTGATATTTGCCATATTTTTTCTATAATTCCGTTACTTTTTTCCCTATTTTATACACAGTCCCTACAAATTTGGCAATCAGTTCATCGTTCTGATTCGTGATTTTGATATCGTAAATTGCTGTTTTCCGGGTTTCGTTGGCGAGGATACTTTCTGCCCTGAAAACATCGCCTTCTTTTCCGGCTTTGGTAAAATTGATGACACAGTTGAGAGCTACTGCAGCGTCACCGGAATTGTTGGATGAAAAGGCCAGTGCCGAATCCGCAAAGGCAAAGGTAACGCCTCCGTGTACCGTTTTCAGCCCGTTGATCATTTCTTTTTTAACGGGCATTTCTATTAAACAATAGTTCTCTTTAATTTCAATCAGTCTGATATTCATCCATTGGGAAAAATAGTCCTGACCGAGCATATATTCTGCAACCTGTTTGGGTGTCATTTATTCTTATTTAAATTTTTGAATTTTATCAAATCTTTCCACGTATAATCTCTGCCGTCCAAGATCAAGTAAGCTAAAAACATAAAAATGAAGTACACTATAAAGCCATATCCCCATAAACTTTTTTCATCATCCCATCCGAACTTATAAAAAAGAAGCTTGATGAGAAAAAAAACAGTAGTAAAAATGATCGCATTTACCACAGCACGCAGAAAGTTTTTCTTTGTAAATATTCTTTTAAGCATGGTTTTGGTTTAGTTTGAAGTATTTATTGATGGTTTATCTCTGCATATAATTCATCAGCCAACCGATCATAAATGTTCATGGTTTTACCCAGAATAATTTGAACGTTGGAAAGATTCTCCGTATATAAAGCATCGCTTTTATCCTGATAGGAAGCATCGAGATCGATCCCGTCTTCCTGTGCGATCCTTTTGATTAAGGCCTTATACTTTTCATTGAATTTACCCAGCAGTTCAAGTTTTTCCCGATCATCTTCGATTGAAGAAAGCTCCTGAACCAGATATTCTTTTTCAATGAGAAGCCTGGTTTCCAATTCGGCTCTGAATCTTTCTATATTCATAAACTTTAATTACTTCATTATATCTTTCCAGTAGGGCTTTTCTAAATACTGTTTTCCATCCTTATCGAACGCCCACACATTTGATATTTCTCTTAACTGAAAAAGTTCAAAATCTCCTTTGTGAATTTTAATTCTATTAATCTTCGTAATTTCCTATTAGCCTCTAATTTATTTTTCTTTTCCGTCTCTGCTGTAGTAATTCCTATTATTGGATTTTTCCTTCTTGACCTACTCATCAATAAATTAATTTCACATTTACAGTTTTCTAAGCAATGGGCTTTGCCTGTACCTTTCTTCCTGATATTCTTCGTAAAGACCTTGCAGGGTTTCAGAGATTTTCTCGTATCCGATTTGCTGTCCCCAAGCCAATAATCCTTTCGGGTAATTTACGCCTTTCTGCATAGCCAATTCAAGATCCTGATCACTGGCAATGCCTAATCTTTTGGCTTCTACCGCTTCATTGATAAGCATGGAGATGATTCTCAGGAAAATCTGCTGGTAAAGTGCCTCATCCTTTTGAGGTTCGGGTTTCGTTGATCCTTCCGCATAATCATAGAACCCTTTTCCTGTTTTTCTACCGTGAAGCTTGGCTTCGGACATTCTTTGCTGCAATAAAGACGGCTTGTATTTCGGATCGTAGAAATAATCTTTATATACCGTTGTGGTTACAGAGAAATTCACATCCACTCCGATAAGGTCCATCAGTTCAAACGGTCCCATTTTAAAATTCCCTAAAGTTCTCATGGCATCATCCACCTGTTCCGGTGTAGCGATGTTTTCTTCTACCATCCTCAGTCCTTCTCCGTAATATGGACGTGCAATCCTGTTTACGATAAATCCCGGGATATCTTTAGCGATAACCGGTGTTTTCCCCCAGTCTTTCATAAGGTTGTAGATCTTTTCCGGCAATGATTTTTCAGTCAGTAAAGATGGGATTACTTCTACCAATGGCATCAGGGGCGCAGGGTTGAAAAAGTGGATTCCGATGAAACGTTCAGGATGTTTCAGTTCCGAGCCAAGGGAGGTGATGGAAATGGATGAGGTATTAGAACCGATGATACAGGTTTCGGAAACGTGGTTTTCCAGTTCCGTGAATACCTTCGTTTTAATTTCTTTATTTTCAATGATGGCTTCGATGACCAGTTCGCAGTCTTTAAAGTCCTTCAGTTCTGTAGCGATGGAGATGTTAGATAAAATTTCAGTCATTTTCTCACCTGAAATTTTCTGTTTATCAACCAATTTGGTCAGTGTTTTTTCCAGACCGAGGGTTGCCGTTTCCACCTGTTTGGCATTCGCGTCATACACCCATACTTTGCATCCGTTTGTAGCGGCTACCTGTGCGATGCCTATTCCCATAGTTCCGGCACCGATGATTCCTACTTTTTTCATTTCGTATAATGTAAAAAGTATAATGTAAAAAGTATTTTAACTGTACGCTGTACATTTTACTTTCTACATTATACAATTTCTTATTTTCCTTTATATTCAGGTTTTCTTTTCTGTAAAAATGCGTTTACGCCTTCGATGAAATCTTCTGTTCCGGCAGCTTCCTGCTGAAGGTCGGCTTCCAGTTCCAACTGTTCTTTCAACGTGTTGTTATACGAATTGGCGAATGCTTTTTTGGTTAATTTGATGGCTGCTGTCGGCATGTTAGCCATTTTTTCCAGAATTTCCATTGACTTGGAGTTGAATTCTTCTTCAGCAAAAACCTCAGCGACCAATCCATACGATTTTGATTCTTCAGCCGATAATTTTTTTCCTGTAAAGGCTAAATAATTTGCCAATTGCCTTCCCAATAATTTCGGTAAGAAAATAGGTTCCTCCGGTATCAGGAATCAATCCGATATTGGAGAAAGCCTGGGAGAAATATGCCTTGTTATTGGCCAGTACAAAATCACAGATCAGGGCAAGCATTGCGCCGGCTCCTACTGCAGGACCATTTACCAAAGCTACTACCGGCTTTTTGCAACGGGTAAGTTCCATTACCAGTGGATTGTAATAATCGGTTACAATTTTCCGGATGATGTCGTGGTCGTGGTGTTCATTACCGGTAACAAATGCATCATCCAGATTCTGGCCTGAGCAGAACGCTCTTCCTCTTCCGGAAATGGCTACACAGCGTACGGTAGCATCATTGCTGCACTCCTGGATGAAATCCTTCAGATCTGAAAGGGATGGCTTTGTCAGCGCATTCATGGTTTCCGGCTGGTTGAGGTAAGCGATTTTCAGCTTTCCTTCAAAATGCGTCTCAATATCGAGTTGTGTGTACATAGTTTTGATTTTATGATTGGACAAATATAAAATAATGTAGCAATGGAACAATCTAGCAATGAAATAATTATAACATTGTACTGAATCTTATTGGTAAACTGCTACATTGTTACATTAATTTTAGTGGCATTTAAAATAATCAAAAGGTTCCAGGCAGTCCAGGCATTGGTAGGAAGCCTTACACAAGGTCGATCCGAACCTGCTGATTTGCTTGGTGTGTTCAGAACCACAGCGTGGACACTTTTTCGGTTTCCCGATATGATGTTCGTCGGCTCCCTTTTCAGGAGGAGTGATTCCGTAAGCCCGCAGCTTTTCCCGGGCTTCATCCGTCAGCCAATCGGTCGTCCAGATCGGAAACATTTTAGTGGTTACTTTTGTGTCCCAGCCGTTTTCCTTCATGATCTTGATGATGTCTTCCTCAATGGTAAACATGGCAGGACAGGCAGAATACGTTGGCGTAATGGTAACCTCACAGGAATTTTCCCCGGTTACTTTTGCTTCCCGTACAATACCCAGTTCCACGATGTTGATGACCGGAATTTCCGGATCAGGAACCATTTCTAATATGTCTAAAGGATCTTTCAAAACTTTTCTATAAAATACATTGAATTATTTCCCATTGTAAGGCTATCTTTATCCATAGGACTTTTCGCCATAACAATTTCACTAAAATATCCGGAAACATCATCTCCTTTCTTAAAATTATATTTAATGACAGCAGAATATTTTCCTCCTTTAAGATTATCATACACAATAGAATCAGTTTTAATTTCCTCTCTATTTTGATGAATGGTATAAATAATTTTTGCCCTTTTTGAAATTTCATCTCTCATACTGGGAGAAAAAAACTTCATAGCCAGTTCATTTTCAGTTTTATTTTTAATTATAAAAAACTTACTTACAGAAGAGTCTATTTTATTATGCTCTTTGAAGATTATTTGATTTTTAAAAACATCATTTTTATCAAAAGCGATGTAATCAATCTGAATTTCTTTAGTGTTAATTTTATTTTTCAAACTCCAAATCCCAGTTTTTGCATTCATTTTAGTATCTAAATTGCCTGTCAAAGTAAAATTATCCCATTGAGCCGTAACATGATCCGTAGAATCATTAACATACATTTTAATCTGAGTTTTATAATTTTTCAATTGAAATAATTCATTTATATCTGAAAAACTATTAATCTCTTTAACTATTTCATGCTTTTTCGAACAAGATATGAGTGATAAACTTAATAACAAAAGAATTACAATCTTCTTCATAAAACTTTGAATTACCATGTACATCCCGGATATGCTCTCTGCATATATTGCAGTTCGCAAAGCATAAATCCGAAATATTCCGTATGATATCCGGTTCTGGATTTCGGCTGCATAAAAGGGTTTGTTGGATATGCTAACCCGAAATCGGCAAAATCTTTCTGTGTGATCGCCAGAAACTCTTCATAAAGCGCATCTGCATCCGGCACTATGTTTAAAGCTACCAAATCATCCTCGCCTTCGGTTTTTGCAAACAAACCTTTGGTATATTCCCAGATATTTTCAATAGCCTTTTCCAGACGGGATCTGCTTTCTTCCGTTCCCTGAGCAAAAATTTTCATCCAGGAAGCGGCATGAGTATAATGGTATCTTACTTCTTTCAAAGATTTCTGGGCAATGGCAGAAAGTTCTTCATCCGCAGATTGGGATAAAGCTTCGTACATCAGCTTCTGATAAACTGCAAAAACATAGACTTTTAAAATCGTCTGTGCATAATCTTCGTTGGGAAGCTCAGTCCAGTGGGCATTCACATATTCATGTTCATATCTTAAAAAAGCAAGATCGTCTTCCGTTTTGCCGTTATCGATCACTCTCGAAGCGTACACATAAAAGTTGTTGGCCTGGCCTAATTCATCCAAAGCGATATTCGTTAATGCAATATCTTCTTCCAGATAAGGCCCTTCCCCACACAATGCCGACAAACGCTGCCCCATGATGAAGCTGTCGTCTGCCAGTTTTAATAAATAATTGTATAATGAATTCATTTTTCAATTTTTGTACAATGTAAAATGTCGGAATGTACAATGTACTTTTTACATCTGACATTTTACAATGGATTACATATTTTTTACATCGTTAGGGATCTCGTAGAACGTTGGGTGACGGTACAGTTTGTCGTCTGCCGGATCGAAGAACGCTTCTTTATCCACCCCTTCTGAAGTGACGATATATTTGCTCGGTACCACCCAAACGGAAGTTCCCTCCTTTCTTCTTGTATACACATCTCTGGCATTTTGTAACGCCATTTCGGCAGTCGGTGCCTGTACTACTCCTACGTGTTTGTGGGACAATCCCGGTTTAGTCTGGATAAACACTTCCCACATATCTAAATTTGCCATAATTAAATTAATTTAACAATGTATCAGTGTAACAGTTTACCAATAATAAAAGCTAAAAAGGCTCAATACACTGGTAACTGTAACTTACTACATTGGTAGACTGTTACATTATTCTATTACTTCTTTTTGTTGTTTTTCTGCAAACGCAGCTGCCGCTTCTTTTACCCAAGCATTTTCTCTCTGGGCTTTTCTTTTGGTTTCGATCCGCTTTTTGTTGCACGGTCCGTTTCCTTTCAGGATTTCCATGAATTCATCCCACGGAAGTTCCCCGAAATCGTAATGCTGTCTTTCTTCGTTCCATTTCAGATCTTTATCCGGAATGGTTAAGCCTAAGAATTCAGCCTGGGAAACCGTAACATCAACAAAACGCTGACGAAGGCTGTCGTTGCTCTCTCTTTTCACCCGGTAATTCATGGAAATTTTGGAGTTTGGCGAGCTGTCGTCATTCGGTCCGAACATCATCAGCGCCGGCCACCAAAAACGGTTCAGAGAGGCCTGGGCCATTTCTTTCTGCTGCTTGGTTCCGCGGCAAAGAGCCATCAGGATTTCGTACCCCTGTCTTTGGTGGAAGGATTCTTCTTTACAGATCTTCACCATCGCCCTGGAATAAGGGCCGTAGGAATTTCCCATCAGCATCACCTGGTTCATGATCGCAGCACCGTCTACCAGCCATCCGATCGCACCGATATCTGCCCAGCTCAACGTTGGATAGTTAAAGATGCTTGAATATTTGGCTTTCCCGGAAAGCATATCTTCATAGGTGGCATCCCTGTCGGCTCTTATGCTTCCGTCGCCCAGTGTTTCCGTTGCGGAATAAAGGTATAATCCGTGTCCGGCTTCATCCTGAACTTTGGCCAGCAAGGCCATTTTTCTTCTTAAAGAAGGTGCCCTGGAAATCCAGTTGGCTTCCGGCAGCATTCCTACAATTTCAGAATGGGCGTGCTGTGAGATCTGACGAACCAAAAGCTTCCTGTAATCATCAGGCATAACATCTTTCGGTTCTACTTTATTTTCGTCGTGTACGTATTGTACGAATTTTTCTAAGTCCATAATTAAAATTTTTAAAATTTTAAAATATAACAATGTATCAATTTAACAGTCTAGCAATTGTTGTTACATTGGTAAACTATTAGATTATTACATTAATTACACATCATAATTCAGCATCACCACGTTGGTGGTCGGGTGACACTGGCAGGTCAGCACATAGCCTCTGGCTACTTCTTCCTCGGTAAGCGCGTAATTCTTTTCCATGAAGACTTCTCCTTCCAGAACTTCGGCTTTACACGTACAGCACACTCCTCCTTTGCAGGCAAACGGCACCGGAAGATTGTCCTTTAATGCTTTATCTAAGATACTTTCTTTTTTTGAGTTAAGGTGGAATGAATACTCATCGTCATCAATGATCACCGTTACCATACTTTCGATATTGGCAATAGCCTTAAATTCATCGCTCATCTCTTCCGTATTTTCTTCATCCGGAGCAGTGAAATATTCAAACAAGACCTGGATGGCCGGTACTTTTTTATCTTTTTTCAGATAATCCGCCACACTTTTGATCATTTCCGAAGGGCCGCAGATGAAATAGGTAGCTTCCTTGACATCAATCTCAGGATGTCTTTCAAAAAGCTGTTCCAGTTTATCCGGACAGATCCTTCCTTCAAACAGTTCATCCTCATGCTTCTCGCGGCTTACCAGGTAAATGACTTTCAGCCTTCCGTTGAATTTCTGTACCAATGCTTCGATCTCCGCCTTCTTCATCACATGGTTCATGCTCCGGTTGCTGTAAAACAGATACGCATTGGAATCCGGTTCCTGATATAAACTTTCTTTGATGTTGGAAAGCACAGGACTGATCCCGCTTCCCGCAGCCAGTCCGATATAGGTTTTCACGTTGGTCGGGTGATACGAAGTATTGAAACCGCCCATTGGAGGCATTACTTCCAGCACTTCATCCATGTGAAGATGTTCATTGAAATAGCCGGAAACTTTTCCGCCTTCCAGCAGCTTAACCAATACTTCCAGCGTGTTGCTTTTTTCGCTGGGTGCATTGCAGATGGAATAAGAACGCCTTTCTTCATTTCCGTCGATCATCATACGGAAATTAAGATACTGCCCCTGCTTGAACCTGAATTTATCCTTCAGCTCCTCGGGGATTTCCACGGCTACGTTTACGGCATCCGCTGTATCTTTCTGAACCTTTACGGTTTTTAGTTTATAAAATGAATTCATTATCTTTTGAGTATTCTGTTGATTTTTCCTCCTTCGCATTTCGGCAGGCTGTCCTGAGCGTGAATCTTTACCGCTGTCGTAATGCCTACACGTTTTTTTATTTCGTTTTCTATATTTTTTCCGAATTTCCCGACAAAAGTAAGATATTCATCGGTATCATGCTGCAGTTGTGAGGTTTTTATAAAGTCATCATCAATTTCCACGTCGATATCCAGTGCTACGCACATTTGTTCTTTCTCTACCGGCGTCAGGTAATAATTAGGAACAACTCCCGGCACGTGCGAGAAGGCTTCTTCAATCTGGCTCGGATACACATTTACCCCTCTTACGATGAGCATATCATCTGCTCTTCCGAGGATCGGCTTCATTTTTACCATCGTCCGCCTTCCGTTTTCATCGTAGTACAGGCTTGTAATATCATTGGTCCAGTAACGCAGGAGCGGCATGGCTTTTTTCGTCAGTGTGGTAATCACCAGAACGCCTTCTTCTCCGAACGGAACCGGCTGCTTTGTAACCGGGTCTAAAATTTCAGGATAAAAATGGTCTTCCCAGATGTAAGAACCGCCTTTTTCCTCAAAGTCTTCCACTGAGACCCCAGGACCGATGATTTCGCTTAAACCATAAATATTTACGGCATGGACGCCCAAACGTTCTTCGATATGATGCCGGATGATTTCCGTCCATGGTTCTGAACCTAACACCGCATATTTCAGGCTGATGTCTTCCGGAGCAATGCCTCGCTTCGTCAGTTCGTCCGCAATCGTCAAAGCATAGGAAGGCGAACAGCACAGAACTTCGGGTTTGAAATCCATGATCAGGTCTACCTGCCTTGAAGTCATTCCCCCTGAAATCGGGAGGACACTCATGCCCAGCTTTTCCGCTCCGTAATGAAGTCCGAGTCCGCCGGTGAAAATACCGTATCCATAGGCATTATGCAGCTGCATTCCCGGTTGGGCTCCTGCAGCATTGAGTGATCGGGCAACCACTTCACTGAACAGCTCAACATCTTCTTTGGTATATCCCACTACCGTTGGCTTGCCTGTTGTTCCGCTGGAGCAGTGGATCCGCTGCAATTCATTCTTCGGAACAGTACATAACCCGAACGGATAGTGGTCTCTTAAATCCTGTTTGTACGTGATCGGCAGTTTAGCAATATCTTCAATGGACCGGATATCTTCTGGTGAGACTCCGGACTCCATGAATTTCCCTGCATAAAACTCCGATTTCTCATTAAGATACCGTACCAAATTAACCAGTCTTTCAGACTGTAAAGCCCTAAGCTGATCAAGCTTTAAATATTCCACTGAAAAATCCATATCAACTAAACTAACTAACATTTGTTAGGTGTAAATGTAAAAAGATTTTTTATTTCTGCCAAATTTTTATGATTTTCGTCATACGGAATATTTATTATTGAAGAGCAGGCATTTTAAAAACATAAGAAGCATGGGATTTTAAGATAGAGCTTTATACATATTTTAGAGCACATGAGAATAAATCAAAGATTTTAAAAGGTTTTGATAATGATCAATAGCAAATAGAAATTTACCATTACCTCTGTCATTCCGTAGGAATCCCGACCCAATGTTTCTAAGCTTTTCTCTAATACTATGTTTCGATTCCCACGGAATGACAAACAAACTGTTAAAGTGTTTACTTAAAAATAGAATTGAATTTAGCCTAAATTATATGTGATTATTTGTAAAAATCCGTGCGGATTTGACCAGAAAAAATTTAACCACAAAAGCAGCAAAAGATATTCATGCTGTTGGATAAAGCTTCATACAAAATGAGTAGAAGTGCACAAAAGTTTTTAAAAATCTTTGATTTTTTCTGGTATGTTATAAAAAAATTTCCAGCCTATATAAAAAAATCTCTCTGTGACTTATGTCTCAAAAATAAACGCAGAAATCTCCGTGAACTCTGTGGAAGAATGAAAAAGCCAACTTTAAACATTACGTTTTCCCAAAAGGCCAAACAGGATCTTATCCCTTATTTCATCGGTAATTTCTGTAGTGGATTCAGTGTTTCTTTTAAACCAGAAATAAGAATTGTTTAAGGTATGCAGAATAAACCTTGTCGTAAAAGACGGTGACCGGAGATCCCACTGCTCAGCTTCGTAAATATCGGAAATCAGCTGTTCCACTTCCTGCTGGTAATTTTTCCTGAGTTCTATGAATTCCGGAAGCCTCTCTTCCAGGTGCTTCCATTCATTGGAATAGATATGGGTTACATCACGGTTCTGAAGAACAACAGACAAATGTTTTTCAATAAACAGGTTGAGTTTTTCTTTCGGGGGAATATTCATGTTTTTTACCTGCTGAAGCTCATCGAAAAATTTCTGTGCAATGCCAAAACAGATCCATTCCAGGATTTCTTCTTTGGAACGGATGTGCGCATAGAGGGAAGCCGCCTTGATATTCAGCCGTGTTGCAAGATCACGTACAGAACTGCCCATATAGCCTTTCTCCTTGAAAAGCTCTACGGCAACCTCTAATATTTTCTTTTGTTTCTCTTTAAGTTCCATCAGGCAAAACGCAAAAATACTTAATTTGATTGTAAAACAGGATTTTGTAAATATGATTTTTAATAGCAGTTTCAAGTCTCATTGAACCGTACTCGATCACCATTTACAAATTATACATATTTGCCCTCCTCTCACCACAGGAATTTTAGACATACTTCATATTTTTATATTAGTATTATCTCATCACCTTGTGACGATTATTCCGGAAATTTTTAGTAAAAAACTAAGCAACCGGAAATTTTGTCAAGCATATCTCTGATTAAAATGAAAAATCCGGAAATTTTGTCCTTATTTTTTAAAAATTCAACAATTGAATGCTTTTTGCGATATAGTTTCCGAATTAAATGATTGAATACGATGGAAGGACATCAGAATTTAGGTATCATGTACTAATATTAATTCACAGGCTATGGTCTGAAATCTGATGTCTCACATCTATCATTTTTAACCAAAAAACAAACGGATATGAATTTAAACCAATATACTGTAAAATCACAGGAAGCCATCCAGGCCGCACAACAGGTAGCCATGGAGTTTGGCAACCAGAGCATTGAGCCTCAACATCTTCTTGAAGGTATTTTTCAGGTGGATGAAAATATTTCGCCGTTCTTACTGAAAAAGTCTGAAGCAGATGCTGCTTTGGTAAGAGAGCGAAACCGTGAAAACCTTGAAAAACTGCCCAAGGTACAGGGAGGGAATGTTTACCTCTCCCAATCTGCCAACAAAGTTTTGCTGGACGCCCCGAATATTGCAAAAAAAATGGGCGATGAATTTGTAACCATCGAACATTTATGGCTTTCGCTTCTTGAAACCAACTCAGAAGTTTCAAAAATGCTCAAGGATATGGGCGTTACAAGAAACCTGCTGGAAGGCGGAATTAAAGAATTAAGAAAAGGGAGTAAGGCAACTTCTGCCAGTTCGGAAGAGACTTACCAGTCCTTAAATAAATACGCAAAGAACTTTAACGAATTAGCTGCAGAAGGAAAGCTTGATCCAGTGATCGGGCGTGATGAAGAGATCAGGAGAGTACTGCAGATTCTTTCAAGAAGAACTAAAAATAACCCGATCCTGATCGGTGAACCCGGAGTAGGTAAAACCGCGATCGCCGAAGGGATTGCCCACCGGATTATCAGCGGCGACGTTCCTGAAAACCTGATGGATAAAACATTGTATTCCCTGGATATGGGAGCTTTGATCGCCGGTGCAAAATACAAAGGGGAATTTGAAGAACGATTGAAATCGGTGGTTAATGAGGTGATCAAATCCGACGGACAGATCATTCTTTTCATCGACGAAATCCATACTTTGGTTGGAGCCGGAGGTGGTGAAGGCGCAATGGATGCGGCCAACATCCTGAAACCAGCATTGGCAAGGGGTGAATTAAGAGCCATCGGTGCTACTACGTTGAATGAGTACCAGAAATATTTTGAAAAGGATAAAGCACTGGAACGACGTTTCCAGAAAGTAATGGTGGAAGAACCGGATACCGAATCGGCCATTTCCATTCTCCGAGGAATTAAGGACAAATATGAAGCCCATCATAAAGTAAGGATCAAAGACGAGGCGATCATTGCAGCCGTTGAAATGTCACAAAGATATATTTCCGACCGTTTCCTGCCGGACAAAGCGATTGACCTTATCGATGAAGCTTCCGCAAAGCTGAGAATGGAAATCAATTCCAAACCAGAAGAACTGGATGTTCTCGACCGAAAGCTAATGCAGCTGGAAATTGAGCTGGCTGCCATTTCAAGGGAAGGTAACCAGACTAAAATCGACCATTTAAAAGAAGACATTGCGAAAATTTCCGAGCAGCGAAATGAGATCAATGCTAAATGGCTGAAAGAAAAACAGAAATCTGAGGATTTAACCCAGATCAAAAAAGAGATCGAATCCCTTAAACTGGAAGCGGAAAGAGCTTCAAGAGCCGGAGATTATGCCAAAGTAGCTGAAATCCAATACGGGAAACTTCGGGAAAAAGAAGAAGAGCTTTCCAAGCTTGAACTGGAAATGCAGAACCATCAGAATGAATTGATCAAGGAAGAAGTAACTTCTGAAAACATTTCTGAAGTGATCGCAAAATGGACCGGAATTCCGGTAACCAAACTGCTACAGTCAGAAAGGGAAAAATTACTGAATCTTGAAGCAGAACTCCACCATCGAGTAGTAGGACAGGATGAAGCCATCCAGGCCGTTGCCGATGCGATCAGAAGAAACAGAGCCGGATTGAGCGACGATAAAAAACCCATTGGATCGTTCTTATTCCTGGGAACTACCGGGGTCGGAAAAACCGAATTGGCTAAAGCCTTAGCGGAGTTCTTATTTGATGATGAGAACAACATGACGAGAATTGATATGAGTGAATATCAGGAACGTCACAGTGTTTCAAGGCTTGTAGGTGCGCCTCCCGGATACGTTGGCTATGATGAAGGCGGACAGTTGACGGAAGCCGTTAGAAGAAGGCCTTATTCCGTAGTGCTGTTGGATGAAATTGAGAAAGCCCATCCGGATGTTTTCAACACCTTACTGCAGGTTTTGGATGACGGACGTCTTACTGACAATAAAGGAAGGGTAGTTAATTTCAAAAACTCAATCATCATCATGACCTCTAATCTTGGTTCGCATATCATTCAGGAGAATTTTGAAAACATTACTGATGAAAACCAGGACGAGATCGTTGAGAAAACAAAAGTTCAGGTATTTGATTTACTGAAACAGACCTTACGTCCTGAATTCCTGAACAGGATTGATGAAGTGGTACTCTTCCAGCCTTTAAGGAAAAAAGAAATCGGGAAAATTGTTCAGTACCAGTTGAGAGGGTTCAATGACATGCTTTCAAAACGCAACATCATTATGACCGCAACCCAGGATGCTGTAGATTACCTGATGAACAAAGGATATGATCCGGCCATTTGGAGCAAGGCCGCTGAAAAGAGTCATCCAGCAGGAAGTTTTAAATAAACTTTCAAGAGAGATCCTTGCAGGCAAAGTGAATGACGGAGACCGGATCACACTGGATTATTTCGAAGAAACCGGTCTGGTATTCAGGCCAACTGATTTATAAGTAGTTTTTTTTCATATATATTATTTTTGTAAGTAAGTGCTGCAGATTATATCGTCTGCCGCACTTATTTTACACCTGTATGCCTCATTGACAAATCACCTGCCCCTCCGTGAATTGCACAAGCTTCTATCCGGGAAAACACGGGTGTGATATCCGGGAAAATACCTAGTTTTTGAGATAAAAAAATTGCGACATTTGCGAAAACCGAAACTAAATAATAAACACTAAATATTAACTTTTTAAACTGACATTATGGACACAAATTCAAGTGGTCTGAATACCAATTCAGGACCTAACACACTACCTTACAATTTTATTAAAAACCTTATTGACAATTACAAGAACAATCAGCTGGTTTCAATCAACAATGACCAGAATATTGATGATGCGCATTCTGTTCATTTCGATCTGGCTGTACTGAAAAAGTTCATTGCCGATATTGAAAATGAGACAAAAAAAGTATTGCCTACAGTAACCGCCCAGCAACTTGGCGTGAGAATGTATTACGGAGCATATCCTGATACCAATCATTGGTCTATGGTAGATGGACAGTCTGTTCCTACCAATTATGCAGAAAAGCATACCGTGGTTATGGTTCCTACGCTGAAAATGCCGGACGAACAGGGACAAATCCTAAATTATGATTTTAATCCCCTGAATCCTGCTACTTATAACGCAAGTGCCAATATTACGGCAAGCTCAACTGGAACAGGATCCGGATCTGCAGATGTTTCAACGGATATATTAGCTCAAAACCATGGCGGATTGATTCCTCCGGGCCCAACTAAAGTTGAAAAATTTTAAGTTTAACTTTTTAAAGGATTTTTAAAATTACACTAATGACCGATTTCCAAAAAATAGCTTTCGATTTGATGTACTGGACAGAAGGATTAGCCGCTGTCATTGCGCTTATTTTCTACAGAAGTATCAAAAATCAGTATTGGAAATATTTTTCCCTGTATCTTGTTTTTATTTTCATTTGTGAATCAATAGGAACCTGGGCTGGGCACTTTATCACTTACAATAAAATTGCATTTTACAATTATTTTGTAATTCCGGTACAGTTTATTTTCTTTTACTGGCTGTATGCAGCGAAATCATTCAATAAAGAAAAGCTGTTTTTTGGATTATCGGCATTATACCTTATATCTTTCATCCCCAGTGAGCTTGTTTTCTTCAGAGAGAAAATCATGTTCTCACTTAATTATACATTAGGTTGCCTTATCCTCATGGTTTTAGTGATCATGGAGTACTACAAGCAGATTAATTCAGCAGATATTCTTAACTTTAATAAAAATAAAATGTTTTATATAAATTTAGGAGTAACTTTGTTTTATATTGGCACCTTACCTTTTTGGACTTTCCTGGATTTTATAGGGGAATACAGAAAGCTTTATAATATTTATTTTTCATATTTTTTAATTACAGGCGTCATTATGTATTTATTATTTTCAATTTCTTTTATATGGGGAAAACAGAGCTCGTAATTATTCTTATTCTGTTTAATACATTTTTTGTTCTTTTCGTCGTCGGCGCTATTGTCTATATCAAACAATATCAGCAGCGGAAAAAAGAGCATCTCAAAGAAATTGAAATTAAAAATGAAGTGCATAAACGGGAGCTGTTGGCCACGCAGGTAGAGATACAGCAGGCCACAATGCAGCAGATCGGGCGCGAACTCCATGATAATATCGGGCAAAAACTTACTCTGGTTAGCCTTTATACACAGCAGCTGCTTTATGAGGACAGGGTTCCCGAAGTGAGCGAAAGGATTGACCAGGTATCACAGATCATCAACCAGTCACTACAGGACCTGAGGAGCCTCTCGAAAACACTTACAGACGACTAATATCAACCAAAAGGAAATCTTAACCCTCATTCAGGAGGAAGTAGACAATACCAATGCCTTTAAAAGATGCCAGATCCATTTTGAACATAATGTGGAGCATCTTGATTTAGGGTTTGTCCATAAAAACATGCTGTTAAGGATTACCCAGGAGTTTATTCAGAACAGCCTTAAGCATTCGCGCTGTGAAAATATATCCATCCGTCTCATGACTTCAGATGCCAATCTCTGGGCACTTACCCTCCGGGATGACGGCACCGGTTTTGATACTTCCCATACGCTTTCCAATGGCATCGGACTGACCAATATGAAAAACAGGGCAGAAATTATCGGTGCAGATTTCAATCTGGAAAGCACACCTAATGAAGGGACGATCCTAACTATGACTTTAAAAAGACAACCATGAAGAAGACTATTGTACTTGTTGACGACCATATCCTTATTGCCAAAGCCCTGGAAGGCATTATCGGAAACTTTGCTGATTTTAAAGTCATCTACATTGCTGAAAACGGCAAAGACTTGATTCAAAAATTTGAGCAAAACAGCAAGATCCCTGATATTATTCTTCTGGATATCAGCATGCCGATCATGGATGGTTTTGAAACTGTACAATGGCTAAAGAAACACCATCCTGAAATAAAAGTGATGGCACTCAGTATGCAGGGAGATGATGCCAGCGTCATCCGGATGATCCGCAACGGCGCCAAAGGCTACCTGCTGAAAAACACCCACCCGAAAGACCTAGAGACCGCACTGATTAATCTGGACCGGGACGGATTTTTCTATCCGGAGTGGGCTTCCAAAATTATCATGTCTAACCTGACCGACAAAAATACACCCGAAAATACAGTAAGGATATCCGACCGGGAACGGGAGTTGTTGAGATATATCATCACCGAACTTAGCTATAAAGAGATTGCGGATAGGATGAAATGCAGTCCCAGGACCGTAGAAACCTATCGTGATCAGCTCTGTGATAAATTGGGTGTGAAAACCCGTGTAGGATTAGCAGTATTTGCTTTAAAGAATGGCTTTGCAGAATAAGTTCGAAAAGTATTGAGAGAAAAATTACCCTCCCACAAACCTCATTTCCGCCAAAAAACTTAATTACCTATTTTAAACTGTTATTGATTGAATAGTAAAAATAATTCATCAAAGACGTGATTTACTTGCGTATTAACTCCGAATATATTAATTTCATCAACACAATACAAAATATATGTTTATGAAAAAACTACTATTAGGAGCTCTAATGCTGGGCTTCATGTCTGCCTGTAACAGCGACAACATTTCAAACCAACACGAACAATCAGAAAATCTGGTTTCCTCAACCGGGGGTTCTGCGCTTCAGAGAGGCTGTGCTTCTGAAGAAATCAGAAAAGCTGCCCTTCAGAGCAGTCCAGAACTCAGGCAGCGCTTTTCAGCCTTAGAAGCCCAGACTGAAAAATTTGAAAACGATCTTAAACTGGGAAAAGTTTTATCAGACGGTAGTGTAGAAATTCCGGTAGTGGTAAATGTCCTGTACAGGACTTCCGCAGAAAACCTTTCCGACTCAAGGATTGCTGAGCAGATTGCAGTTCTGAATGCAGATTATGCAGGAACCAACAGTGATGTTTCTAAAATCCCTTCAGAATTTCAAAGTGTAAAATCCGGAGACGTGAAAGTAAGGTTCAGACTGGCCAATACCGTAAGAAAATCAACTACTAAAACAAGCTGGAGCACGAATGATGCTATGAAAAAATCTTCCAGCGGAGGAATTGACGCTACAAGCCCTTCCAATTACCTTAATATCTGGGTGGTAGGAAACATGGGGCAAATTCTGGGTTATGCCACCTTCCCTGAATCTGCAGGATTGTGGAATGACGGCGTAGTAATTGCGGCACCGTATTTCGGGAAAACCGGAGCTTCCTCGCCATTCAACCTGGGAAGAACAGCTACCCATGAGGTAGGTCATTACCTTAACCTGCGCCACATCTGGGGAGATGCCAATTGCGGAAATGACCTGGTAGCCGACACGCCTACGCAGACAGGAGCAAATTCCGGAAAACCAAGCTATCCTCTGTATAATACCTGCAGCGGCGTACAGAGATCTGTAATGTTCATGAACTACATGGATTATGTGGACGATGCCGCAATGTTCATGTTCTCTGCCGGACAAAAAGCAAGAATGCAGTCGGTAGTGGCTTCTTCAGGTTCGAGATCAGGATTAAGACTGTATTAAACAATCTTGCATATAAAAGAATAACCTTTTCATTTTGGAAAGGTTATTTTTTATTAATTTTTTTTAACTAAAAGTCATTATCTAGAAACCATATGCCTTGATTGCTTTTTGTTTCAAAGGGTTCGTACTCCATTCCTTCCATGTTCCGGTATAGGGATCATATCCGCATTTTAAAGGTTTTGAAATATCAAGCCCATCTTTCGTGTGGGTTTGTTCCGTATATGCTCTGCAATCGGTACAAACATAACGTAACTCACAATCTTTGCAGACTTCTATAGAATCTTTGGTAAGATTCCAATATTGTTTAAAGTCTTTATGGTTTACAGCCTCTTCCAAAGATATATTTTTTATATTCCCAAAATTCCGGGACATTAATGGACAGTTTTTAATATTACCGTCTGGATCTATTGATATTTTTTTATGAAGACACGAGTTATGGTTGATTGCTTCTAAAACCTTTGGAAGGTTGGTATTAAAATATTTCAAGTCCACTTTTCCACAGGAGTTAACATGTATCAGTTCCTGTATGAAGGACAGAGTAAATTTATAAGGATAAAATCCTTCTCAAGCGAAATAAGCCAACGTATAACCTCATTTGTTGTACTTTCGTGATCCTCAGAAAATTATAAGCATCATGCTAATCTTTAAAGTAATCCTTATAAATTTTTCTGCTATATTTTAAACTTGGCATTCCAATCTTCTTACGATTATTGTTCACTTTTACACTATCTGAAATGAGCATATTACTAAATGTTCCGTACTCTTGTCCTCTGCCTTCAATAAAAGCTCTCTTATCGATCATAGCAGCATAGTCATCAGGAGTGCATTCACCTGTTTTTACATAATGTAAAATTTTTTCTTTAAAATAGGGATACAATACATTATTGGTACTTGCCATATGATTTAACATGTTTCCCATAGGCATAAAAATATCATTGTTGCCCCAAAGTCCTATTTTTTGAAGTGATGGATATCCATAATGAGAAATAGTCCATGCAATTAATTGAGCATTTTTCTTATCATTAGCTGTTTGTAGTCTTTCAATATATTTAGGCATTCTAAATTCCTGATTTCTAAAAAATGCTGTAGAAAATGAATCTACCAATATTTTATTTAAGCTCTTCTTCCATTCACCTACCCGGCTCTCTACTGCAATACTATCTATTCCATATTTTTTATATAAAGTAAAAAAGTCATTATCCATTCTGTTATATTTCCAGTTAGGAGCAACTAAAGCAATTAGCTTATATAGACTTTCTTTTCCTCCAAAATCCCGATTATATTTATCAGACAGAAAAATGTAAGTTTCATATTCTTTTATAAGATATGAATTATGAGGAGGATATTTTTTAAATAATTTCTGATACATTGTAAGAGCAGTAATAGTATCATTATCTATACGATAAATACTGTCTATTTTATTGACTTTATTAAGGTAAGTGATATAATTATACCTATTTTGGCAGGAAAATATAATAAAGAAAATGATAAGGAAAAAAAAACTTTTGTTCATATCAAAATTATTGATGGGATTCGATTAGTTAGCAATTAATTTTTCCAATATTTTTTTTGTATACATTTCGTTTCCAACAGGAACAAAACTTATAAAATTACCGTCTTTATCCAATATAAAACTTGTAGGATAGGAAAACACTTCCATTTTATGTAATAAATCTTTTTGATTGGATAAGTTGATAAAATTAAACGGAGTTTTTTCCAAAAATCTCTTTACAAGGTTTTCATTGTCAAAGGTGATGGCTATAAAATTTATCTTATTTTTATATTCCTCCTGGAGTTTATTCAAATCTGGGATTTCAGCAACACACGGACTACAATTAATAAACCAACAATTCACAAAATAAGGTTTTGAGTGGTCTATATTTTTGTTAGACCTGATACTTTTAAGATTAGTGAAATCAACTTTCTTTTTAAATGTTTGTTCAGAATAAGTTTGATAATCAAAAAAATATCCTGAAGTGTTTGCAGATTTAATTTCTAAACGAGGCAAAACAAAAGTGCTGTCATTTTTCTTAAAAACCAAAGCTATACTTTCTGTAAGTTTTCCTTTTATAGAAATACTGTCTTTAAAGTTTTTATAGCCTTTTTCATCAAAAATTTTATTTCCTGCTATGCGATAATACTTATTTTGAGAGAAAACTAAAATTATGGATAAGGTAAAAAAGAGAGAAAATATATTTTTCATTTTTAATCATGCTTAGTGTTTAAAATAATCATTATGAATTTTTCTACTATGTTTCAAACTGGGCATTCCTATTTTTCTGCGGTTTTTGTTTACCCGTATACTATCCGATATAGATAAATCATTGAACGTTCCATAATCACATTCTCTGCCTTCACTGTAAGCTCTTTTATCAATAAGAGCTGCATAATCTATAGGTACACATTCGCCTGTCTTTACATACTTTAATATTTTTTCCTTAAAATATTGGTATTGTTCTTCATCTGCCATGTGATTTAAAAGATTTCCCATGGGCATAAAAATGTCGTTGTTACCTAAAAGACCTATTCTTTGAAGAGATGGAAACCCATAATTTTTGAAAGTCCATATCAACAATTTAGCATTTTTTGCATCATTTAAATTTTGTAATTTACTGTTATATATAGGTGTCCTAAATTCCTCATTCCTGAAAAATGCTATGGAAAAAGAATCTATCAATCTTTTATTTAAGCCTTTTTGCCACTCAGCAACTTTATTTTCTACTTCAATACTATCTATGCCATATTTTTTATATAGAGCAAAAAAACCTTTATCCATTCTATTATACTTCCAATTCGGAGCAACTAAAGGAATTAATTTATATAGGCTTTCTTTTCCTCCAAAATCAAAATGGTATTTGTCAGAAAGTTTTATATAATTTTGATATTCTTCAATAAGATATGAATTGTGAGGCGGGTATATTTTAAAAAGTTTTTGGTACATTTCAACAGCAGTGACGGTATCATTGTTCATACGATATATGCTATCAATTTCGTTCACTTTGTTGAGGTAAGTAATATGATTCATTTGTTGAGGTTTTCTGATATTACAGGAAAACACAAGGATAATAATAAAAAAGAAAAAAAAACTTTTTTGCATGAATTAAAATTTTAATGACAAGAGTATAAATTAACTAAGTTTACAGATAGAAGCGTAAAAATGAGGCTTTTTTAAAAGTAAAACAGCCTCATTGTAATTTAGTCTTTTAGTGCGGATTATGATGTTGTCTTTGGTATTTCAGTTCCGCAATCATCTGTTAGAGAAGTTTGACGTTGAATCCAAAAACGTTATCAACATAAGTATCTATATCAGCACAATTATAATCACTGCAAGAAGCTTTCCTTGTCACATTATTACTTGACTCTCCACCAAGTATAGAACTCAATTTTGATAATTTCTTGTTTTCTAAAGAAGAAAAATTTTTCTTCATTCCATGTAATTTTTTATCGTATTTTTTTTATTGTTTTTGCACTACTATTGATATCCCAAAAATATCATAGAGCATTGAACTAAATATCAGGTTTTTATGTGAATATACTACATTTGCTATTCATAACTATAACACAATGATCAAAACAAAACTTATTAACGTAAGAAAAGCAAAAGAATTCGCACAGGGAGCGATGGCTAGAGAATTACATATGACACAGTCTCAGTATCAAAGGAGAGAGAAAGGAGAAATTATGATTTCTGATCCTGAATGGGAGAAAATGGCTAAAATATTACATATGAATATAGAAGATATAAAGGAAGATGAACCTGGCAAAGTTGTAAATAATCTTGAAAATAATAAAGTAAATTATTTTGGAAGTAATAATTACTTTTACAATATTCCTGAGTTCATTTTAGAAAATCAACAGGATTATATCAATTTATTAAAAAAAGAAATTGAAGAACTCAAAGAGGAAAACAGGACTTTAAAAGAAAAATTAAAGGACATTTAACTAAAAAGCCGCTCTGAAAATTTCACAGCGGCTTTTGATTATTTTAATCTTTTATAGGTTCTTAGTATTATCTTCCGGAGTATAATCCATAAAAATCCCTCCGTCTATGGTTACTGATTTTATTTTTTTGCTTACAGGAACCGTAAGATAAGTCTGTTTCTCATCTTTTTCCCACAGTGCCGGAGAAAAATGCAGTTTCTCAGTTGTATTGTCAGTGTAACTGAGGATCGCATCAAAAGGAACCGCAAAACCTCCCACATTTTCAATATTGACCCTTAATAGGTCATTGCTCTGGGATACGTCTTTGATTTTAAGATCAATATAGTTGTTGGTATAAAACCAGTTTTCAAAGAACCAATTCAGGTTTTTCCCGGACCCTGTGTTCATAGAATTGAAATAATCCCAGGGAATCGGGTGTTTCCCGTTCCAGTTATTCATATAATGATGTAATGCCTTCTTGAACAATGCATCGCCGAGGTAATCTTTCAAAGCGAGATAAGAGAGCGACGCTTTTACATAAGAATTATTGCCGTAGCCGGCTCCGCTTACCTGCGTGCTCATGGTGATGATAGGCTGATCCTGTTCCGCAGAGGGATCACTGATCCACCTTTTCACTCTGAAATTTTTGTAAAACTCTTTTGCTTTTGCTTCGCCGTTTTCATCAATCCCGATCAGGTATTCCAGAGTAGTTGCCCATCCTTCGTCCATGTAAGCATACCGTGTTTCATTGATTCCCATATAGAACGGGAAATAAGTATGTGCAATTTCATGATCAGCGGTCAGTCTCGCATCCTGGAAGTCATCAGGGATACTGGTATCGTTGATCATCATTGGGTATTCCATGTCTGCATATCCCTGAACGGCAGTCATGACGTTGTAAGGATATTCCACTCCGGGCCAGTTTTTCGAAAACCAGTCCAGGTTGTACTGCATCCATTCTGTGTAATGCTCAAAATCTTTTGCACCGGACCTGTAGGCGGCCTGCACGCTGGCACGCTTGGTTTTAAGCTGAACACTGGAACCGTCCCAAACATAATGGTTGCTGACTGCAAAACAGAAATCCGGAATATGGCCGGCCCTGAATTTCCATATGTTCCATTTATTACCACGCGTGACTTTCCCGGATTTCATTTCCTTTTCATTAGCAATATGGATGACTTTATCGCTTCTTAACGAGGCCTTATATCGTTTCAGGAATTCTGGTTGCAATACTGCATCAGGATTCAGGAATTCACCGGTTGCCCAGACAACATAATTCCTGGGAACACTGATGGCAAAAGTATAATCATTAAAATCATTGTAAAATTCCTGCCGGTCCGAATGCGGAAGCATGTCCCAGCCGTTATAATCATCATAAACGGAAATTCTCGGATATGAATAGGCTACATAGAACGTTTCGGGATCTATCTGCCCTTCCCTGCCGCTCTGTACGGAAAGCGGGTATTCCCATTCAATTTTTATCTCTGCTTTGGATTTAGCCTTGATTGCTGAGTGGAGTTTCACCTTTTCTACCGTACCCCATTCATCACTGTTTACCGTATATTTTTCACCGTTGATCGTCAGTGATCTGATGTGAAGGCCTGAAGACAAAAAGTCTTTGGACACGAAGCCTGATCTCGGAGCCTGTGGCTTGTGGAGGTTATTGACGAACCGGATAGCAAGATCGTTCAGGTTATTAGGACTGTTATTGCTGTAGGCTATGGTTTCTTTTCCTGAAACCGTTTTAGAATCTGCATCCACTTTGACTTCAACATTATATACCCCTTTATTCTGCCAATAGTTTTTTCCGGGAGCGCCGGATATATCGCGGGTTCCGTTTTCATAGGCCTTCTTAATATTTCGCGGCATGTACAGCTGTTGAGCAGAGATGTGGTACCATGAAACAGCCACCAGTAAACCGGATAGAAATCGCTTCATATTGATTTTAATTTTAACTTCAAAAATAAGAAAAATGTAAGATCAAAACATGGGTTACTGATGATAATATTCTGTGGAAGAAAAAGCATAAGCAAACCCCTACAACCGGTCCTGCTCATCTGTTTTTTTAATGCTCTTTGCATTTTTTACAGACTGGTTTCCGAAGATATTGCAGGAGCCATTACAAACCAGTTTCCATACCAGATCGGGATCCTGGACATCATGATGCCGAATATGGACGGTTTTTCCCTAGCAAAAATAATTCTGAAAGTCCATCCGAAATTTCCTATCCTCTTTTTAACTGCCAAAAACCAGAAAATTGACCGTCTCACCGGACTGAAAATAGGAGCCGATGATTATATCGCAAAACCCTGCGACCCGGAAGAGCTCGTACTGCGGATCAGGAATATTCTGAAACGGACACTACCCAATACCAAAACACAGATCAGGATCGGACAGTATCATCTGGATACAGAAAAACTGCTGCTTTCGCACCCGTCTGAAAACATCCGTCTCACGATCCGGGAATTGCAGCTGCTATTGTACCTGTTGCGGTATAATCATAAAACCATAAAAAGAGATGATATCCTGGACAGCTTATGGGAAATCAATGACTATTTCACAGGAAGGAGCCTCGATGTCTTTATCAGCCGGTTGAGGAAATATTTCCAGCATGATCCCGAAATCAAAATCCAATCCCTGAGAGGAATTGGATTTGAAGTTGACTTCCCAATGTAAATCCTTTTAAAAAGAAAGTTCTGTCATTACCGGGAAATGGTCTGACGGATACAGTAGGTTTTCCCTTCTGTCATTAATATGCCTGTGGGATTTGATCTTAAATCCTTTTACAAAAATATAGTCAATTCTTTCTTTCGGAATTTCATTTACGTTGAAGCCGGTAAAGGTTCCTTTAGGACCGTAATGTTTCGTTTGGGAATGGTAATAGGTATCCTGAAGGTTTTTGGACATGATTTTGATGGGTTCTGAATCTTCAGTCAGGTTAAAATCTCCGCTTACGGTTACCGGGAGGTTTCCAGGATTGATTTCTGCAATCTTTTTTAAAATCAGTTCCGAAGATTTTACCCGTGCCACATTTCCGATATGGTCAAAGTGAAGGTTCATCGCCAAGAATTCCTTTTTCGATTTTTTATCCCTGAAAACTGCATAGGTGCAGATCCTGTTAAGGGCAGCATCCCATCCTCTGGAAGGTTTCTCAGGAGTCTCAGAAAGCCAGAAGGTTCCCGACTTCAATACCTGTAACCTTGCCGTATCATAAAAGATGGCTGAAAATTCTCCCTTTTCCTTACCGTCATCCCTTCCTACGCCTACATAATCATAGTTTTTCAGACCGGTTTTAAGATCCTTCATCTGCTCAGGAAGCGCTTCCTGTACTCCAAAATAATCCGGATGGTAATAACTGATCAAATCCAGGGCATCCTGTTTTCTTTGCGTCCATGCATTTTCCTTATCCGAATCTACCTGCAGCCTGATATTGAAGCTCATCACCTTGAGATCCTGTGAAAACATCATTGCTGCCAGCATCAGGCATACTGCTGAAAATCTGAAATTCATTTTTTTGATTTTTAAAATTGAAACAAAAATAAAGTTTCTATTTAAAAAGGAAGTTAAGAATTTCCAGGTATCATTTTAAAAGATGTTCACAAACAAAACTCCGGAATGTATTTCCGGAGTCTGATATTAATGGTGGTTTGATACTTTTATTCTTTGGTAAAGGTAAAATCCCTGCCGCCCTGTGAGAACGTAATGGTCTTCCTATCCTGGCTGAACTTAAGCGAGATCTGTGCCTGCTCGAAAGTGAAGGTATTATCTCCTGTATACTCCAGTGGAAATTCCGGCTGCCCGGTTGCCTGGGCATATAACTGGTTATTCTTCTCTGCAAAAGTAATTTTTACAGGAACCTGCTTGCTGCCGAATGTTCCGGTAAAATCTTTTATATTAATTTTTTCTACCGGCTTTGTCTGTGCAGTATCCCATGTCCATACATTATTCTTGCTGTTGGTATCCGGAATGGCCGATTCCGGGTCCAGTTTCACCTGCTCAATTTCTTTCGCAGAATCTACTTTAAAGGTCCATTCCCTGTTGCGTTTCCATACTTCAACAGGAAGTTTCACGATCTGTGTAGTCCCGTCTTTGAACTTCACCTGAACAGTTGTTGGCATCGGCAGCTGACCCAGGTTTTCCACTGTGATCTGTGCTCCGCTCTTGAAGTCTCCGTTTACATATTTTACATTTTTAACGGCCTGGTCTATTTTCCATTTGTTCATAAACCATCCTCTCCAGAACCAGTTCAGCTCCTCCCCGGAAACATTTTCCATGGTATGGAAAAAATCCCATGGCGTAGGGTGTTTAAATGCCCAACGGTCAATGTACGTCCTGAATGCCTTATCGAATTTCTCCGGGCCAAGGATCGTTTCCCTGAGGATCTGCAACCCCATTCCGGGCTTAAAGTAAGCCAGAACACCGATGCTGTTTTCCTTCATGTTATCTGGTCCTACCATGATCGGCTCAAAATTATCGTTCATGATATATCCTCCTGCCTGGGCAATATTCTTTTTCCGGTAATATTCACCTTTATTGAATGCTTCCGTAGATAATTCATTGATGAACGTATTGAATCCCTCATCCATCCAGGCAAACAATCTTTCGTTTGAGCCCACGATCATCGGGAACCAGTTGTGCCCGAACTCATGGTCGGTTACGCCCCAAAGTTCCTCACCCTTGGAATCCATATGGCAGAATACGATTCCCGGATATTCCATTCCTCCTTCATTTCCGGCAACATTGGTAGCCGCAGGATACGTGTATCCGTACCATTTGGCAGAATAGTGTTCAATGGCCGCTTTGGTATACTCTGTAGACCTTCCCCAGGCTTTTTCACCGGCACTTTCAGCAGGATAAGCCGAGATCGCCAGCGATTTCTTTCCGCCGGGAAGATTGATCCTTGCTGCATCCAGGATGAATGCTGCAGAAGACGCCCAAGCGAAGTCCCTGGCCTGGTTTATTCTGAACTTCCAGGTTTTGGTTCCGGCCGCCTGGGTTTTTCCGATTTCAGATTCAGGGCGGATCATCACCGTCTTATCACTGTACCTGGCCTGCTCCCAGCGGTTATTCTGTTCCTTAGTATAGACTTCTTTAGCATTGAGCAGCTCTCCGGAAGCAACGACATAATGGCTGGCAGGAACGGTGATGTTCGCCGTAATATCTCCGTATTCCAGATAGAATTCAGAGGCCCCCAGATAAGGCATGGTATTCCAGCCCAGCACATCATCATATACGCACATTCTCGGATACCATTGGGCTATGGTAAAGATTTTTCCGTTTTTAGTGTCCTGGATTCCCATCCTGTCGGAACCGTATTTTGGAGATTTGAATGAATATTCAATCTTTATTTTTGCCACTCCGCCTCTGGACTTTAATTCTTTCGGCAGATCGATCTGCATCCTGGTATCGGAAACAGTATAACGTACATCTTTACCATCCAGCTTAACGGATTTTATCCGGTAACCTCCGTCAAAATCTTCTCCGTGAGCACCGTTTCTGCTTCCTGATAACGGCACTATTGCATTTCCTCTGGAATCTTTTTTAAACAGATTCTGATCCAGCTGCAGCCAAAGGAATCCCAGATTATCAGGGCTGTTATTCGTATAGATGATTTCTGCCGTTCCTGTAAGTTCATCCTGGGCATCGTTAAGGGAGATGTCCAGGTTGTAGTTTACGGCATTCTGCCAATAGACATGTCCTGGCTGTCCGCTTGCCGAACGGGTCTCCGTACCGGTCTGAGGATAGAAAAACGGTTTGAATGCTTCTGTGTACTCATATTTGGGAGCTTCCTGGGCTTTTGCTGCTGTAAAGAACAGAGCAGCAAGCGAAGGAACGAGAATTCGGGATTTTAAATTCATTGAAATTATTTTTATAGCTTATGCAATAGGTTGTGGAGTATCGCAGATTGTTACAGTAGGCTGATGCTATCTTTTAAAATAAAAATCAGTTTGATTTCTTGGCCTTGATCATTGCTTCCAGGGCATCCCACATTTCCTGAGGAACATCTTCCAGCATATTGAATTCCCCTGCTCCCTGAAGCCACTCTCCTCCGTCTATAGTGACTACCTCGCCGTTCATGTAGGCAGAATAATCCGATACCAGGTATGCTGCAAGATTGGCCAGTTCCTGGTGCTCACCTACCCTTCTCAAAGGAACTTTTTTCTTCATATCGAATTTTTCCTGAAGGTCTCCCGGCAGCAGCCTGTCCCACGCTCCTTTGGTAGGAAACGGTCCCGGCGCAATGGCATTGAAACGGATGCCGTATTTGGCCCATTCTACTGCGAGAGATCTTGTCATGGCCAGTACACCTGCCTTAGCACAGGCAGAAGGTACCACATAAGCAGATCCTGTCCAGGAATATGTGGTAACAATATTAAGAACTGTTCCCTGCGTTTTTGAATCGATCCAGTGCTTTCCAATGGAAAGTGTGCAGTTTTTAGTACCCTTAAGGACAATATCGAGAATGGAGTCGAAAGCAGAGTGTGTAAGCCGTTCCGTAGGGGAAATAAAATTTCCTGCGGCATTGTTCAGCAGGATATCAATTTTGCCGAATGCTTTCAGCGCCGCTTCCTTCATAACTTCCACCTCGTCCCAGTTTCTAACGTCACAGGCCACACAAAGCACATTTCCTCCGGTCTGTTCTTCAAGTTCTGCGGCAGTGACCCGGAGTTTTTCGAGGTTTCTGGAGGTAATAACAACTTTTGCACCCAGTTCCAGGAAATATTTGGTCATGGCTTTTCCGAGACCACTTCCGCCGCCGGTTACTATAGCAACTTTATCTTTAAGGGCTCCTTCGCGGAGCATAGGCTGTGTGTACAGATTCATAACTTTATTGTTTAGATGATATGTGAATATAACTTTATATAGCGATCATGTGTTCTGTAAATGTAGTATAATTATTTGTTTCTGCTGCGGGAAAAACTATGCCTGATATATCAATCACACAAAATTGACGCACCAGCATCCACTAAAATCAAATTTTGAATATTTATCCTCTTATACATATTAAAATTTTATTAATTTTAATTAAAAAATAACACATATTCATTAAAAACATAAATTTGTTTAAAAATACTCATTGCCATGCCTAGTCTAACGCCTAAAACAAATGCGCTGGGATTTGCAAATGCCTATCATCTCCTGAGACGCACCACCTACAATATTACGAAAGCCAAAATTCTGGACTTCGCTGCGAAAACGCCACAACAGGCGCTGACAGAATTGTTTACTTTTAACAATCCGGTTCCACCCTCACCACTCAACAATGCCGGTGAGACCATTGTGCCCACAGCGGCCAATCCTACGATTACCGACAGCCAGAATACAGCCAACAGTGTAAAGAATGATCTCTACTGGTGGCTCTATTGTGCGGTAAAAGATCCTTCGGCACAGTATAAAATTGCCTATTTCCTTCACATTCTTTTTATTGCTGACGATGATGCTTCCTTCTGGACTAATTTTGATTATAAAGAGCTCTTAAGATTTCACGTCAACGGGAGCCTCAAAGATCTTGCCTTTCGGGTCACCCAGAATCCAAGAATGCTACTGTACCTCAATAACAATCTTAACCAGAATACCAGCCCCAATCAAAATTACGCACGGGAATTCCTGGAACTTTTTACGATTTTAAAAGGCCCACAGATCGCTACAGGAAACTATACCAACTATACGGAAACTGATGTGCAACAGGCAGCCAGGGTGTTGACGGGTTTTTCACTGACCTCATCCATACATCTTGACAAAAATGCAAGGCTTACTTCTGTAGATTCTGTTACCCAAATTCCCACCGGGCAGGTTAAGGTGAATACCCATGATACAGGGACCAAAACTTTTTCTGCGGCATTCGGTTCTCAGTCTATTACCGGGGGAACTACCGAAACAACAATCAAAGCAGAGCTTCAGAATTATATCAATATGATTTTTGACAAAGATGAAACGGCAAAAGCATACTGCAGAAGGATCTACCGCTATTTCGTGGGTAGGGAAATTACTTCGGCTATAGAAACAGGGATTATTGTCCCACTTGCAGCAGCGCTTAAAGCTGACAACTATAATATCATCCCTGCCATTACCACACTTCTGAAAAGCAAACATTTTTATGATGAAGAAGACAGTGTGGCCGGTGATCAGACCATCGGAAACATCATAAGAAATCCTGTTGAGCTGTACCTTCATATGTTCTCGCTGCTTAATCTTCAGATCCCGTTATATACTGCCAACCCTTCCGCGATACACAGCCTGATGGGCGTGGTGACCAATTATGCTTCCAATGCAGGAATGCCGGTTTTCAGGCCGCAATCGGTCAACGGCTACTCAGGATATTCAAGCAGCCCTAATTATGACAAAAACTGGATTACCACTTCTTCCCTCAGGATACGCTACAACAATACGATTGACTACCTGATCAACGGGCTGACTTACAACGGTTTCACCTTTAAACTATACAACGCTCCGTTTGTAAAAGACAGCGGTTATTTTTCTAATCCGGGAGATACAGATACCCTGGTTACGGAATTTCTGCAGATGATGTTTGTGGAAGTACCTACCGGTGACCGTTACAATTATTTCAAAAATGTATTCCTGAATAACCTCAGCACCATCAACTGGCTCAATGAATGGAACAACTACATCAGTACGGGGAATGCCAACAATGTGAAAATCCCTATCGACAGACTGGTAAAAGCTATGATTAAATCGCCTGAATTTCAAATAATCTAAGACCATGAACAGAAAAGATTTTTTAAAATTAGTTTCTCTCGGAGGTATAGGGGCTCCGTTCTACCTCAACGGCATGCCTTCAAGATTTATGAACCAGTTTCTGGATCTGCAGCTCAGCTGTGATACCGTTAATGACAGGGCTTTGGTTATCCTCAGGCTGGCCGGTGCCAATGACGGATTGAATACCGTGATTCCTATAAGCCAGTACAGTACGTATGCCGCACTGAGGCCAAATATTAAAATTGCCAGCACAGGAACCGGAAGCTATATTCCGCTGGACAGCACCGTCGCTTCCGGCAAGCTCGTTGGTCTGAACCCTTCGATGACCGGCTTTAAAAGCCTTTATGATTCCGGTAAACTCCTGCTCATGAACGGAGTAGGTTACCCAAACCCTAATTATTCACACTTCAGATCAGAAAACCTTATGTTTTCAGGTAAAGACGGAACCGTTAATTCTGATCTTCTGGACGGAATATTCGGCAGGTTTCTGGGGGCATTATATCCTGGCCTGGCAGGAAACCCAACCACGCTGAACCCGGATCCGCTCGCCATACAGATGGGAAACCTTAATCCATGCCTGTTCTATGAGCATACAACCGAAAAAAACATCGAGTATAACCTCACCGGATTCCAGTCCAGCATTTTCAGCACCTTAAAGCTGGCCACTTCAGAATATAATGACCTTTTGGCCTATGTGAAAGGCGTTGCAGCCAGTATGGACTCTTATTATGACCGTGTCATGCAGGTCTTTAATGCCGGAAATAATTCCGCGACAGCATATCCGAACTCTTCATTAGGAAAACAGCTTAAAACCGTTGCCCGAATGATTAAAGGGGGAAGTAAAACCAAAATTTTCCAGGTCAACCTCAGCGGATTGAATACCCACGTGAATCAGGTACAGTCAGGCAGTCCCCATCTGGGTACGCATGCCAATCTCCTGGGTGATATTGCAGGCTCCGTTGCAGCCTTCCAGGCAGACATCCAGCAGCTCGGCATTGCAGATAAGATTATGACGGTTACTTTCAGCGAATTCGGAAGACAGGTACGTGAAAATGGAAGTACAGGCACAGATCATGGTGACCTAGCCCCGTTTTTTGTCATTGGTAATGCAGCAGCGGCCGGCATTTTGGGAGATCATCCTGTATTCACCAATCAGACCAGCTTTTATTACAACCAGAACCAGAGGAGGTATGATTACCGGCAGATTTTTGCTTCATTGCTGCAGGACTGGCTGGGAGCAACCACCAGCCTGATGATTACTTCCGAACTCGATTATTACGTTACCGGCAGCCAGAAAGTGGATGTGATTACCGGAGCACAGAAAGCAAGCACAGTCTGCACCAACCTGGGAACATCAGAGGTAATTTCTGACCAGGGGATTAAGGTATATCCGGTTCCGGCAAGCCAGTATATTTACGTAGATTTTGAAAACAGAATACAACAGCATAGTGTGCAATACCAGATCCTGGATATGAGCGGAAGGATTGTGCTGCAGCAGACTGAAAAACTGGTTTCCAACCGGCTTGAGATCAATGTTTCAGCGGTTCCGGAAGGAAATTATATTTTAAAACTGAAGGCGGGAGAGGCCGAAATCGGTAAGAAAATTATTATTTCCCACCATTAATTACCTGTCTGCGGAGGTTTGAAAAGTATTTGTGCGACTTTCTTCCTTCGCAGGAATCATCATTGTTGACTATTTTTAGCTATTTTTAGCCTTTAAAAATTTTATTCACCAATGAGAAATCATAAAATTTATTTTTTTCTAATTTTTATAAATTTAATTTCAAATTATAAAGCCCAGCAATCTGAAAAGCCTGTCCGCTATGTCAATCCGCTAATCGGAACTGAAAAAATGGGGCATACCTATCCCGGTGCCACGGTTCCTTTCGGGGCTGTTCAGCTGAGTCCGGAAACCGATACTTTGTCATATGCGGTCAAGGGAAAATACAATGGTGACGTATATAAATACTGTGCAGGATACCGGTATGAAGATAAGACCATCGTTGGCTTCAGTGCCACACATTTCAGCGGAACCGGCCATTCTGATCTCGGGGATTTCCTGATCATGCCAACCACGGGGCCGCTGCAGCTGAACCCCGGAACGGCATCCCATCCCGAAAAAGGCTACCGGAGCAGGTTTTTGGCATCAGAATGAAAAAGCAGAAGCAGGCTATTACCGGGTACTGCTGGATGATGACCGTATCCTGGCCGAACTTACAGCAACAACACGAACCGGCGTTCACCGTTATACCTTCCCAAAATCTGATCAGGCCCACATTATTTTTGACCTGATGGCAGGAATTTACAACTATGACGGAAAAAACATCTGGACATACGCCCGGGTGGAAAACAATACAACCATAACGGGATACCGACAGACCAATGGCTGGGCAAGAACAAGAACGGTTTACTTTGCCATGAAATTTTCCAAGCCATTCAAATCCTACGGACAGAAAAACTACGACGGAAAACAGGTATACAACGGATTCTGGAGGAAATTTGACCAGACCAGAAACTTTCCGGAAATCGCCGGCAAAAACGTAAAGATGTATTTTGATTTCACGACCTCTGAAAATGAGCCCATCGAAATCAGGCTTGCTATTTCGCCTGCCAGCCAGGCCAACGCCCTGGAAAATCTAGAAAAGGAAACCGGAAACCTTTCTTTCGACCAGATAAAAGAACAGGCTCAGGAGCAATGGAATAAGGAGCTTGGCAAAATTGCTATCCGGGGTTCCGAGGATACCAAGATTAATTTTTACACAGCCATGTATCATACATTCATCAATCCTACCACATATATGGATGTTAACGGTGAATACAAAGGTCTGGATCAGAACACTCACAAGGCTGACACATTCACGAATTACACTACATTTTCTATCTGGGACACCTACCGGGCCCTCCATCCGTTCTTTAATATTATTCAGCCGAAAAGAAATAATGATATGGTGCAGTCTATGATGGCCCATTACCGCCAGTTTTCCATGAAGATGCTTCCGATCTGGTCGCATTATGCCAATGACAACTGGTGCATGAGCGGCTATCATAGTGTCAGCGTAGTGGCTGATGCTATCATTAAAGGCAATTATTCCGGTGATCCGCATGAGGCTTTGAAAGCATGTGTAGAAACCGCTGATAAGAGAGATTATGAAGGAATCGGATATTATATTGACAAAGGCTATATTCCTGCCGAAAAAAACGGAACCTCAGTGTCCAACACCCTGGAATACGCGTATGATGACTGGGCGATTGCGCAGCTGGCCAAGTATTTAGGAGAAAATGAAGTCTATAATCGGTTTATCAGAAGATCAGAGAACTGGAAAAACAACTTCGACAAAAGTACAGGCTTTATGCGGCCTCGATTACAGGATGGAAGCTTTAAGGCAGATTTCAATGCACTGAGTACCCACGGGCAGGGTTTTATTGAAGGAAACTCCTGGAATTACAGTTTTTTTGTTCCTCAGAATCCGGAAGAACTCATTAAAATTATGGGCGGAAAGAAAAAATTTACTTCAAGACTGGACGAGCTGTTTACCATGCACCTTCCGGACGAATTTTTCGCTGATACGGAAGATATTACCCGCGAAGGGATCATTGGTGGTTATGTCCATGGAAATGAACCGGCCCATCATGTTGCCTACCTTTATAATTGGGCTGGGCAGCCCTGGAAAACCCAGGCTCAGGTGAGACGAATTTTAACCATGCAATATAAAGCAACTCCCGACGGGCTGGGAGGCAATGATGATACAGGGCAGATGAGCGCGTGGTATATCCTAAGCTCACTGGGCTTCTATCCTGTCGCTCCGGGATCCGAGGATTATGCTCTCGGAAGCCCTGCTGTTGATTCTGCCGTTCTGAATTTAGAAAACGGAAAAACATTCAGCATCGAAGCTATAGGCCAGGGCCCGGAAAATGTATATGTAAAAAAAATCCTCCTGAATGGAAAGGAAGTGAAAAACTTCACACTCAGACATGCTGATATCATGAACGGAGGTAAGCTGAGCTTTTTTATGAGCGCCAAAGCTAAGTAATGCACAATTAGACTAAGCCAGGTAATACAATAAAAGACTGCTCTATGGCAGTCTTTTGCATGTATCAAAACTATCTTTATTAAAGCCTAAAAGGCATCTGCCTTAATATTCTGTTTATGGTTTTTTCCCCATTCCGACAGTGACATGATAACAGGTTTCAGCGTTTTGCTGTAATCTGTAGAAATGTATTCCACTAAAACCGGCGTCTGCTCACTGTGGACGATCCGTTTTACAAAACCGTTCAGTTCCAGATCTTTCAATTCGTTGGACAGGACTCTTGCAGAAATTCCGCTGATGGTCCTTTGCAGTTCATTAAAACGGACATTCCCGAATTCCTGTAATACTATGATGATTTTCAGCTTCCATTTTCCGCCGATGACATAAATGGCATCTTCAACTGCAGAAAGGTTTTCACTACAGCTTCCTCTGCAGATTGTTTCTTCATTTTCCATATATTCTATTCATAAACTAACAAAAAGGTTACTGCTAACCTATGGTATACTACTAACTTTTAATAAGCTAAAGTACATAATTTTGCTGAAGAAACTTTAATGTATAAAAAATGAAAAACATACTTCATATCAGTTCAAGTTCAAGGACTCACAATTCTTCAAGCCGGATATTGGGAAATGCCATAGAAGAAAAATTACAGAATGTTTACCCGGAACACAAGATAACAACACTGGATTTATTAAAAAATCCGTTTCCGCATTTAGGTGAAGAACAGGTAGAAGCATGGTTTATTCCCGCAGAAAGCAGAACAAATGAGCAAAATGAAGCGGTGAAACGCTCGGACGACGCTATTGCACAACTTCAGGCTTCCGATATTATTGTAATCAGTGTTCCTATTTATAATTTCGGGATCCCTTCCGTTTTAAAAGCTTATATCGACCATATAGCACGGGGAGGAATAACTTTCCGGTATTCTGAAAATGGTTTTGAAGGTTTGGTGAAAAATAAAAAAGCCTATATCGCAGTAGCAAGTGGATCTGTTTTTTCAGAAGGTGATTATCAGCCGTATGATTTTGTTGTGCCTTATTTAAAAAGCGTACTCGGCTTCATAGGAATCACTGATATCAGTATTGTCCGCGCAGAAGGCCTAAGTCTTCCTGATCTTCAGGATACAGCCCTGGAAAAAGGAATTCAAAGTATTGTAATTGGTTAATGGTGATCTTCAGGATAGAGCTGATTATAAACTTTTCTGACCATGAGCTGTACGCCTGATCCGATCTGAAAAAAAAGCAAAAAAGACTGCCACGGCAGTCTTTTTTTATTCCTAAACCTCAAAAAGCAATCGCTCCCCGAATTTCTGTTCATTAATTTTACCCTGGTCATACACCAGATTTCCATTCACAAAAGTGTGGGTTACTTTAGACTGCAGCTCCATCCCTTCAAGAGGGCTCCATCCGCAGTGATACAAAAGATTTTCTTTGGCAACCGTCCAGGAATCATGAAGATCAACCAGGACAAGGTCTGCTTTGTATCCTTCCCTTACAAAACCTCTCTTAGCAATCCTGAAAAGGATAGCCGGGTTATGGCACATTTTTTCAACAATCTTTTCAAGGGAAATCTTTCCGTTTTTATAGTTTTCAAGCATTACGGGAAGAGAATGCTGCACCAAAGGCGCTCCGGACGGGCATTTGGTATATACGTTACGCTTTTCTTCCCAGGTGTGTGGCGCATGGTCAGTAGCAATCACATCAATTCGGTCATCAAGAAGGGCTTCCCAAAGCCCGTCTTTATCTTTCTGGGTTTTTACCGCAGGATTCCATTTGATCAAGGCTCCTTTGGTTTCATAATCTTCGTTGGTAAAGGTGAGATGATGGACACATACTTCCGCTGTGATCTTTTTATCTTTCAAAGGAATATCATTCCTGAACAGTGCGGTTTCCCTGGCAGTGGATAGATGGAAAACGTGCAGCCTCGCTCCGGTTTTCTTTGCGAGCTCAATGGCTTTTGAAGATGATTTGTAACAGGCCTCTTCACTTCTGATCAGGTGATGGAACTTCACCGGGATATCCTCGCCGTATTCATCCATGTATTTCTGTGTATTGGCTTTAATTGTAGCTTCGTCCTCACAGTGAACGGCAATCAGCATTTTGGTATTGCTGAAAATGCGTTCCAGGGTTTCCGGATTGTCTACCAGCATATTGCCTGTAGAGGAACCTAAAAACAATTTGATTCCGGGAACGTTTCTGGGATCCGTTTTCAGAACTTCTTCTAGATTATCATTGGTGCCGCCCATCATGAAACCGTAATTCGCGTAGGCACTTTCTGAAGCTATGTTGTATTTATCAGCCAACAATGCCTGGGTAACAGCATTGGGCACGGTATTCGGCTGGTCTATAAAACTGGTAACACCTCCCGCTATTGCAGATCTGGATTCAGATTCAATATTGCCTTTGTGGGTAAGGCCCGGCTCACGGAAATGGACCTGGTCATCAATGACGCCAGGCAAAAGGTATTTCCCTGAACCATCAATGACCAGATCTACATCGTCATCGATCCTTTGCTCTATTTTTGAGATGATATCATTGTCTATCAGAATATCGCTCCCAAAGATTTTTCCTTCGTTAACGATTTGAACGTTTTTAATTAAGGTCTTCATTTTACTGAGAAATTAGAGATTACAGAACGGATATTAAAGTTCAGAAATAGCCATCGGCTTAAAGAACAGAGTCATTTTTCAGACCCTGTTTATTCTAACTTCTGATCGCTAAGATCCGGCCAAGAGCAAAAGTAAGGTTTATAGATGAATTTTAACAGGCCTCCTGAAAAATCAATTTGTAAATATATACATTTGCATAAAATTTCACGTTTTGAAAAAACTGCTCAACGAGACGATCATTTATGGAATCGGAGCCATCATGCCGAGAGTCATCTTGTTTATCCTTAACCCTTTATATATCGACCAGATCGACAGCAGGGATTTTGCAATATTTTCCAACCTGTATGCCCTGATTTCTTTTGTAAATATCATGCTTTCTTTTGGTTTTGAAACCGCATTTTTCCGGTTTTCATCCGAGAAGGACCAGCAGAAAACTACTTTTAATACCTCTTTCTGGTTCCTGTTTGGGCTTTCCACCATTTTCCTGCTGTCCTGCCTGCTTTTCAGCCAGCCTATCGCCGATACTTTAGAATATTCCTCGAATCCGGAATACATCCGCTGGTTTGCCTGGATTGCCTTTTTTGATAATCTCTGTGTCATTCCATTTGCATGGCTGCGCTATAACAACAAGCCTATAAAATATTCTCTTGTAAGGGTTTTGCAGTCTTTATTCCAGACTGTAATTACCATTGCACTGTTTCTTTATATCCCGCTCCATGTTTCGCAAGGATTAGGATTGAAAGAAAAAGTTTCTTTCCCGTTCTACAGCAATTTAGCAGCAAGTTTTTTAGGGTTCATCCTGCTTTTGCCGGTCATCATGAAGGTAAGGCTTCAGTTCTCTGCAGATCTCTTCAGGAAAATGATCCGGTACTCCTGGCCGGTCATGATTGCCGGGCTGGCTTTTATGGTGAACGAAAACTTTGACAAAGCCATACAGATCTGGTACATTCCGGGAGAAGATGCCGGCGCATACGGTGGCTGCTATAAACTCGCCGTACTGATGACGCTTTTTGTCACCGCTTACAGGATGGGCATTGAACCGTTCTTTTTCAAGCAGATGAATAATGAAAATGCTAAAAACACGTATGCAAAGGTAACAGAATACTTTACTTTCTTTGCTTCAACGGTTGCCATGGGAATTATTGCCAATATCTCTTGGCTGAAACAGATCCTTATTCCTAACAGCACATACTGGACAGCCGTTGACATCATCCCCATTATTGTAGTAGCCAATCTCTGTTTCGGGATCTACTATAATTTTTCCACCTGGTATAAAGTGACAGACAGGACCCGTGTAGGAACAGTGATTTCCTGGCTGGGCGCTATCATTACAATTTCACTGAATCTTGTCTTTCTGAAAAAATATGGTTTTATGGTTTCCGCCTGGGTAACATTTATAGCCTATTTCGTCATGATGGTGACGTCTTATCTGCTCGGACAAAAGTATTATCCGATTCCTTACAGGATCAAAAAAATGACTCTGTTCATTGGTCTGCTGATAGTATTCAGTTTTCTCATCATGTATATTTTCAGCTATAATTTCTGGATCGGTAACCTGATGTTCCTTGTGTATGCAGGTATTCTGATCTACAGCGAAAAAGATATGCTGCTTTCCAGGGTCAGAAAAAGAGGATAACAAAAAATGCTGTTTCACCATCCGGTTATATATCATATGCAATATATACCACTTGGAAGGTATTATTCTTATCTTTACACCAAATTAATTAGCTAAAAAAAACTTACTGTATCGTTTATGAAAATTATAGTTCCTATGGCAGGACGAGGTTCAAGATTGCGTCCCCATACATTAACGGTCCCAAAACCGCTAATCCCTATTGCAGGAAAGCCGATTGTACAGAGGCTTGTAGAAGATATTGCAAAGGTTGCCGGCGAAAAAATAGATGAAGTAGCTTTTATTATCGGTGATTTCGGAGCTGAGATTGAAAAATCGCTTATTCAGATTGCTGAGAAATTAGGAGCAAAAGGAAGCATATATTATCAGAATGACCCGCTGGGAACCGCACATGCGATTAAATGTGCCGAGCAATCAATGACCGGTGATGTTGTTATTGCCTTTGCTGATACACTCTTCCGGGCAGATTTCCAGCTGGATAAGAATTCAGATGGTGTCATCTGGGTAAAAAGTGTGGAAGATCCCTCCGCATTCGGGGTTGTGAAACTGGATAATTACGGATTCATCACTGACTTTGTAGAAAAGCCGAAAACTTACGTTTCAGACCTGGCTATTATCGGGATCTATTATTTTAACAGTGCCGAAAAACTGATGAGTGAAATCAACTATATCATGGAACATGATATTAAAAACGGCGGAGAATACCAACTGACGACGGCTTTGGAAAACCTCAGGTCTAAAGGCGCCAAATTCACTCTGGGAAAAGTAAACGACTGGATGGACTGCGGGAATAAAAATGCCACTGTAGAAACCAACAGCAAAATCCTGGCCTATGAAAAAGATGCCATGGCACACCATCCTGCTTCCGCACAGATTGAAAATTCGCTGATCATTCCGCCTTGCTTTATTGGTGAAAATGTAAAGATCTCCAATTCAAAGGTGGGTCCCGGAGTTTCTTTGGGAAACAATACAGTGGTTATTAATTCCAATATTGAAAACTCACTGATCCAGGAAAATACACAGATCAATCACGGTAACCTTTCCAACTCGATGATCGGAAATTCTGCACAGTACTTTGGTGTAGCAAGGGAAATTTCGTTGGGAGATTATTCTGTCCTGGACTTCCTGTCGAAATAACAGCAGTGCTTACTGTTTAAAGATTACCCAAACCACACAAAACATTTTGTGTGGTTTGGCGTTAATATTGCAAAGTTTTACTTTAATCTATAAAGACCCGTACATGAAAAGATGGATCCCCCTGTTATTTGTATTGTTGGCCGTATCATCCTGCAAAACCAGGAATGCTGCCCGTAAAAACACCAACATCAATGACAGTACCGCAGTATATACCCATAACGATAATCCTAAGGATGTCAATGAGCCTGTAAGGGATAAACTCACTTTCTTTGAACATGTCCTCGTTCCGCCTAAATTCGATCAGGTAAAGATCAACAGTAAAGTGAATGTGGAAACCGGAAGTTTTATTCCTACGCTTGATGCCACCATCTATATAGAAAATAACCAAAAGGTATGGATGAATCTTTCAGCGCTGTTCATTAATGTCGCCAGGGGAATTGCCACACCGGAAGGTATCAAAGGCCTGGACAGGACCAACAAATCCTATATTGATTCTGATTTTGAATACCTGAACAACTTACTGAACGTTAACTTTATAGACTACCAGGCACTCCAGCGGATTCTAATGGGAAGGACCTTTATGAAAATCAATGATTCCCAGTTCACCCTGACTAAAAATGCCCAGGGCTACAAAATGGTTTCCAATACCAACCAGAAGATTACTACCGCTGAAAAAAAACGTGAGTATAAAATCAGTTTGCAATATGATCAAAATTACGATCTTTTGAATGTAGAGCTTAAAGACGTTCTTTCGCCGGATGAATTACAAATTTCTTACAGCAACTGGGATGAGTATAACGGATTACGTTTACCAAAAAATGTTAAAATAATTATAAAAGGATCAAAAACCAGCCAGATTATGCTGGAAAATACGAAATTTGATTTTTCTAAGATGGAAACAGCTTATTCAGTTCCAGCTAATTATAAGAAAATCGAGATTAAATGATCAAAAAATTTAGCTTTTTAATAGGTATTCTGCTGTTTGGATTGCATTATGGGCAAAAGGACAAAGAACAGCTGCAGAAACAGAATGCTGAACTTAAAAAACAAATTGCACAAATAAATACGGATCTGGCGAAAACTAGAAATGAATCCAAGCTTTCGATCGCCTACCTTACCAATGTTAACAAAAAACTCGTTTTAAGAGAAAAGGTTTACAGCAATACGCAGAAAGAAAAGAGATTTATAGAAGATGATATTTACCTGCGCCAGCTGGAAATCAACCGGCAGAACAGGGAACTTGCAGTGCTCAGGAAAAACTATGCTGAAGTGCTTGTAAATGCCTATAAAAATAAGGGTGTACAGAATAAGGTGACCTTTATTCTATCTGCTAAAAATATGGGGGAAGCCATCAGAAGAGTTCAGTATCTTAAGCAGTACTCCGATTATCAGGATAAAAAAGCGGCAGAAATCACCCGTGCTGCCAATCAGATCAAAAATACCATTGCACAAAAGCAGAAATCTGTACGAGACAAAGAAATGCTTCTGGTCAACCAGCAAAAGGATTTGACTACTATTAATGCCGAAAGGGCTCAGAAGGAACAGTTGGTAGCAGAATTTAAAAAGAACGAAACCAAACTGACAGGAGAACTAAAGCAGAAACAGGCTCAGTCTAAAGCACTGGAAGGACAGATCAGAGCGATCATTGCTGAGGAAATCCGCAGGGCTAAAGCTGAGGAAGAGGCAAAAAGAAAGGCGGAAGCTGAAAAAATCCGTCTTGCAAAAATTGCAGCCGAAAGAGAAAAAGCAAGAATAGAAGCTGAAGCCAGGGCAAGAGCTGAAGCATTGGAAAGAGAGCGCCTTGCTGCTGAAGCAGAAGCAAGAAAAGCAACGGAACTGGCCGCAAGAAGAGCCGAAGAAGAGAGAAAAAGAACGGAAGAAGCTAGCAGAGCAGAGGCCAGCTCAAGAGATGAAGCAAGAAAAGTAGCGGCTAAAAAAGCTTCCGATGAAGCAGCAGCGAAGGCAAAGTTGGCATCGGATAAATTGGCAGCAGCCAGAGCAGCTGAAGCAGCGCTTGAAAAGAGAAAAGAAGACGACAAGAAAGCAGCGGAATCCAAGGCTATGACGAATTTCGGAGTTTCCACTGCAGCCGGAAATAATTTTGCGGAAAACAGAGGAAGGTTAGGTTTTCCTGTTGATAAAGGACAGATTACCCACCGATTCGGAAGGCAGCCCCATCCGGTATTCAAAAATATTGTTGAGGAAAATAATGGGATTAAAATCTCCGTTCCCGCCGGTACACGGGCCAAGTGTGTCTTCCCGGGATCAGTTTCCTCGGTATTGGCCAATAATGACGGAACCAAAACTGTCATCGTAAAACACGGAACCTATTTTACCATATATTCAAACCTAGGAAGCGTAAATGTCTCCAAAGGCCAGCAGGTTTCTGCAGGCACGCCTGTAGGGACTGTAGGACAGGATTTTGACGGATCTTATACCCTTGATTTTCAGGTATGGAGCGGAAGTACTCCGGTTGATCCGTTAGGTTGGGTTTCTTACTAAAAAAAGATTAACTTTGTAAAAAAAATTAAGATGAACACATTAACAATGTTATCCCTGTCCTGGCAGCATATACTTATCGTAGTATTAATTTTGGTTCTACTTTTCGGAGGTAAAAAGATTCCTGAATTGATGAGAGGTGTAGGTTCCGGTATTAAAGAATTTAAAGATGCAGTAAAAGAAGAAGACAAACCAGCTTCTGACAAGACTTCTTCAACGAACAACAATTCCTCTTCTACCCCTACCAACTAAGTTTCCTCATTAATGAATTTCACAGAAACTGCCTGGAACATCTTCAATACTTCTATTGAAGATTACCATGCATATGACGATGTTAACACTCTAATTAATAATACGTTCCCAAAAGACAGTTTGGAACGAATTTTGTATGCAAAGAACTGGATTGATACCGTTCAATGGCATTTGGAAGATATAATTAGAGATGAAAATATTGATCCGGCTGAAGCCCTTCAGCTAAAAAGAAGGATAGATTCCTCCAATCAGCACAGAACTGACCTTGTGGAATTTATAGACAGCTGGTTCCTGAAAAAGTATGAAAATATAATTCCTAAACCTGCGGCAAAACTTAATACGGAGACCCCGGCGTGGGCCATAGACCGTTTATCTATACTTGCTTTAAAGGTTTATCATATGTCATTAGAAGCCAACAGAGCATCGGCTTCAGACGAGCACAGAGCACAATGCCAGGCTAAACTGGATGTCCTTATGGCTCAGAAAGAAGATCTCTGCACTTCTATAGATCAGTTGCTTGCTGATATTGAGAACGGTGACGTTAAGATGAAGGTATACAAACAAATGAAGATGTATAACGATGAGAGTCTTAACCCAATCCTGTATCAAAAGGGGCAGCAAAAATGAGACGATTATTTTTTTTCGGTATAACAATAACGGCACTGACATCATCCTGTGCAACGGAAAAACTCAACTTTTCACCGTTGTCAAACAGCTTCTACAGTGATTCCAAAGGGTCTGGCTCAGACCATGGTCTTGAAAAAAGCATTGATATTAACATCCGTGATAACGTTAATGCCTCCGAAATTTCTAATATGATCTCTACTTTTCCTACTTTTAAGAATACGGCACTGGATAATGAGATTACTGCTCTTAAATACAGTCTTCAGAACTATCTTTTCGCCATTGATGCTGATAATATCACAGGAAAAAAGAAAGCGGTAAAAAACTTCGAGAAATCCTACAAAAAAGTACAGAGGCTCAGGAAAACGCTTAATGAAGATGACAATGAAGTGCTTAACCGCTACCTTGTACGTCTTAAAACCAATATTTCCGTGATCGAAGATTCTATAAAATCCAATTAAAAAACTTTACCGTTCATGATGATTAAAATACAAGCAGAAGCCAATGTTCCTACAGAATATGGCACTTTCCGTATGCTTGCCTTCTCTGAAAATGAAAATGACTGGATGCCTCATATGGCTATTATTGCTGAAAATACAGATTTCACAAAACCTGTAAACGTACGCTTTCATTCCGAATGCATCACAGGAGAAGTATTTCATTCCAAAAAATGCGAATGTGGCCAGCAGCTGGATGCTGCCATGAAATATATCCATGAGCACGGCGGAGTTATCGTTTATCTTCGCCAGGAAGGAAGAAACATAGGCATTATCAATAAGCTTAAAGCTTACTCATTGCAGGAACAGGGCTTCGATACGGTTGAGGCCAACCTTAAGCTGGGTCTTCCTGCCGATGACAGGAATTTTGCCGTAGCAATTGAAATATTGAATATCCTGGGCGTTAAAGAAGTAAATCTTCTTACAAACAATCCTGAAAAGGTAAAATATGTAACAGAAAGCAATATTCTTCTTCATTCCAGAATCCCGTTACGGATTCCGGCTAATGAGATTAGTGAGGGATATCTGAAAACAAAAAAAGATTATTTCGGTCACCTGCTGGATGACAATGATAATTAATATTAATCAAGAAGAATTAAAATATAAAGCAAAAGCTCCGGAATGTAAATTCCGGAGCTTTTTTAATTATAAAAAACTGAAAAGATATATCGTTGTTAGTTAACTTTTATTTTAACTACTTTAGATTCATCAATATGATAAAACTTGATCACGCTGTTATAATCGTTATAATCCAGCTGTGAGTTTTTACCTGCATTAGCCGGTACCAATACAATTCTGAAATTCTGATTGATCAGATATTTATTCGCTTCGGCTGAAGTCATTGTTGATTGATCAAAATTAGCCTGCGTTGTAATATCTACATTCTGAGAATTGAAGATAAAGTTATAATCCAATTCTCTGTTATTCGATAAATAAAAAGTTTTGGGTAATAACTGCCAGATGGCTGAAGAACTTGTGTTTGAGTTTATATTTCTGTATACCAATACCACATCGGTGTTCAGGATATTCAACCCCTGAGAGATGGTATATCCACCTGAACTGGAAAATGTTCCGGTAATGTCTTTCATCTGTGCGATAGTGTCATTATCCTGAGTCTGTACAGGATCATCATTATTATCGCAACTATACACAAAGAAACTGATGAAAGCCAGTAAGAATAGAGGGATTAATTTTTTCATTGCAAAAAAGTTTAATTATTATTGATATGGCATATTCAAAACATATACCAAAAAACTTAAAAACATATGTAACCTGATTTTTTAATTGTATTTTTGTTCTTATTCGATCATTATGAAGAATTCTGCAGGTACTTTATTTTTTCTTTTTTTACTGATTACTATCCGAGTATCTTCACAATACACGCCGAAAAATATCTCTAAGACAGAGATGGACAAGGCACACCAATGGGTTGATGCTACGTATCGTTCTCTTTCCCAAGATGAAAAGCTTGGACAGCTTTTTATTGTTGCTTTGTACACCAATAAAGATGAAAACCATATCAGCCAGGTAAGAAACATTGTTATCAATGATAAAATCGGAGGGCTGATCCTGATGCAGGATGATGCAGTACGGGAAATCAGCCTTGTAAATGAATTCCAACAGAAATCCAGAATCCCTCTTATGATCGGCATGGATGCAGAATGGGGTATATACCAGAGGATTGCTGCTGCTCATAAATTTCCATGGGCTATGACGTTAGGGGCTATTCAGGATAAAAGCCTGATCTATAGTATGGCTTCAAAAATAGCTGAAGACTGCCGCAGAATGGGAATAAACTGGGATTTTGCTCCGGTGGTGGATGTGAATACCAATCCAGACAATCCGATCATCGGTAACCGTAGCTTCGGCTCGGATGTTAATAATGTTATCAGTTCAGCATTGCCTTACGCGAGCGGCCTTCAGGATCATCAGGTCTTAGCCGCTATCAAACACTTTCCCGGACACGGAGATACCAGTACAGATTCCCATCTGGATCTTCCGGTGGTTTCCCATTCCTTAGAGCGGCTGAATACCGTTGAACTGGCCCCTTTTAAAGCTTTAATGAATAAGGGCATTGGCGGTGTAATGGTAGCCCATTTGTATGTTCCCAGCCTTGAATCAGGAAAAGGAATTCCGGCCTCTATTTCTAAAAGTATTGTAACGGGCATCCTGAAACAACAGTTGGGATATAAAGGCCTTATTATTACCGATGCTCTGAACATGGGTGCTGTGGCCAACAAATATAAACCTGGTGAATTGGATGCCTTAGCATTTGGGGCCGGTAATGATATTATGCTCTTTTCCCAAGGCGTTGCCGAAGGAAAAAGGCTCATTCAGAAAGCTATTGATAATGGGGAAATCCCGCAATCCCGGGTGGAGGAAAGTGTCAAGAAAATTCTCCTGACCAAATATTTCCTGGACCTTTCCCGGTACACTCCGGTGAATCCTGAAAATATCAACCATGACCTGAATAATGATTCACACAGACTACTGGTACAGAATTTATATTCTAACGCTCTTACACTTTTGAAAGACGAAAAAAAACTGCTCCCGATTGCCAGCAAGCAGGTGTATTACGTTCCGCTGGAAGAAGCTCCTTACCAGACTTTTGTGCAGGAGATGGGCTCTTCCGTCATTGTAAAAAGAGCCGATGAAATCAATTCTATTCCAGCGCATTCAACGGTTATGGTAGGATTCCATAAGGATAATTCCACCGCTTACAAACCGTACAAAATATCAGCAGAATCTAAAAGGATTTTAGCGGAGCTCAGCAAAAACCATCCGGTTATCCTAAATGTTTTCGGAAGTCCGTATGCATTGAAAGATATCGATCTTTCAAAGGTTTCCACTGTTCTGGTCTCTTATGAAAACAATGATGATTCCATGACCGCTACTGCAAGAGCTCTTAAGGGAGTGACAAAGATATCAGGTAGGCTGCCGGTATTGGTAAATGACAGGCTAGAAGCAGGCCTTGGAATAGATTTGCAGCCAACGCAACCAGTATCGGCATTCGGTAAAACTACATTTACAACATCAAAACAACTATAAATTCATGAAAATAGGCATACTTTGCTATCCCACCTACGGAGGAAGCGGAATTGTAGCTACAGAACTGGGAATGTCACTCGCCAACAAAGGCTATGAAGTACATTTCATAAGCTCTGCCCTTCCTGCCCGGCTGGATATCACTAACCCCAATATTTTTTTCCACCGGGTCAATGTTCAGACTTATCCGCTTTTTCAGTATCAGCCCTATGATATCGCATTAAGCTCCATGATCTACCGTGTGGTTAATCTGTACAAGCTGGACCTCCTGCATGCCCATTATGCCATTCCTTATGCTTATGCAGCATTTACAGCCAAGCAGATGCTCAAGGAGGATGATAATGACATTCCATTGGTAACTACGCTCCACGGGACCGATATTACCCTTGTAGGACAACATCCGAGCTATAAGCATGCTGTGGAATTTTCCATCAACCAGTCGGATGCCATTACTTCAGTTTCCGAAAGCCTGAAAAAAGATACGCTACAGTTTTTCAATATTAAAAAAGATATTCAGGTGATTACCAATTTTATTGATAATTCTGAATTTGACGGGCATTCTGATTGCCAAAGAAGCCAGTTTGCCAATCCGGATGAAAAGATACTTATCCATGTATCCAACCTGCGTCCTGTTAAGCGGATCAGTGAAGTACTCCAGATTTTCAAAAGTGTTCAGAAAAAGGTCAAATCCAGGCTGATCATTATTGGAGAAGGCCCTGATATGGAAAAAGTGAACCAGTTTCTGGAAGAAAATCCGGAACTGATTTCTAAAATCCGTCTTCTTGGTAAAGTGAATGACCTGTATAGAATTCTCCAGCTTTCAGATGTATTTTTGCTGCCATCCGAGCAGGAAAGTTTTGGATTAGCTGCCCTGGAAGCGATGGCTGCCTATACGCCGGTAATCAGCTCCAATGCTGGTGGAATTCCTGAAGTAAATATTCAGGGAGAAACAGGATATTTGGCGGAAATCGGTAATGTGGAAGCCATGAGCAACTACACCATCAAGCTGTTGAGTAATGATGACCTTTTAGCCAAAATGAAGCAAAATGCGAAAGAACAGGCCATAAAGTTTGATCTGAAAAACATTCTTCCTATCTATGAAGAAATGTATAGAACAACCATAGAAAATTTCAGAAAGGAGTTGACCAAAGCATAGCATTTTGCTATATTTGTGTTACACTCATGACGGAAAAATTACTTCAATATCTTTGGAACCATAAGGTTTTCAGACATTTTGACTTCAAGGATATTGAAGGAAATCCCGTTGATATCATCAGTTTCGGAACTTGGAATTCAGATTCCGGGCCGGATTTTCTGAATGCTAAAATTAAATTCGGGAATATTACACTCGCCGGCCATGTCGAACTGCACATTAAATCTTCAGACTGGATCTTCCACCAGCATTCCCAGGATCCTAACTATAAAAATATCATTCTGCATGCTGTCCTCCATCATGATACTGACATACAAGAGCTCAGAAACAATAATATCCCTACTCTTGAGCTTAAGAATTACATTGATGATGAGATCGTAAGGAAATATTCGCAACAACTTAACGGAAAGCAATTCATAGCCTGTGAGAATATTTTAAGTGCAAAGGATATCCCGGTAAATTTCCATGATGAAAATATACTGAAAAAGCTGCAGAAAAAGGCCGAGGAAGCTGAGGTCAGCCTGGAGCGCTACAAAAATAATTTTGAAGCAATACTATTCCATAACCTGGCTTATTCTTTCGGGCTGAAGGTAAATGCGGCTGTTTTCAGGACTATAGCTGAAAGCGTAGATTTTTCTGTCATTCAGAAGATCCGGCAGAACAGGATGCAGATGGAAGCCCTGCTGTTTGGTATTGCAGGATGGCTGGATCGGCCTAAGGATGAAATGATGCACACCTGGAGAAGAGAATTTGACTTTCTAAAGGTTAAATTTAAAATTCCTGAAATTGTATTCCGCCCAAAATTCCTGCGCTTACGTCCACCTAATTTTCCTACCATCCGTTTATCACAACTGGCCAGTCTCTACGGACAGCAGAACTTGTTTTCAAAACTGATCTTTACAGATCAGGTGAATCCCATTTATGATTTACTTTCTTCAGTAAAGGCATCAGACTACTGGGATACCCAGTTTAATTTTGCCAAACCCACAGAGATTACATATCCTAAAACACTAAGCGATGAATTTATAAACCTAATTATACTGAATACCATACTTCCGCTAAAATATATCTACAACAGATATCATCATGAAGAAACGGCAGATCAAATCCTAACATTATACCATCAGTTACCTGCTGAAAATAATTCGGTTATAGAACAGTGGAAAAAGCTAGGTGTACCGGTGCATACCGCTCTGGAAAGCCAAAGCCTTATTTTTCATTATAAAAATTATTGTGAAGAAAAAAATTGCTTAAATTGCAGTATCGGATTTAAACTGTTAAAAGGATTGTAGAAATGCTTGATAATATTCGTCATAAAATGGAAAGAGAATGGTTCGGAGTATTAACGAGGACCGGTGCTAAACTGGGCATCCCAGTCTCTAAACTCAGAGTATTTTTTATTTATTCCACTTTTGCCACTGCCGGTTTTTTTTTCCTGATCTATGTAGGACTGGCCTTTACATTATGGATTAAAGATATTTTCATTACCAGAAGACCAGGTGTTTTTGATTTATAAGTATGGAATTTTTGCATGTCACTTCTCCCGATGATTACCGGGCAAAAAAAATTTACGAATCCTATTCTTCCTCATTTCCTGAAGATGAGCGAAGAGACTGGTATAAATTTGTCAGCCTTTTCCCGCATCCCACAGTTAAAGTAATATCCGTACTGCACGAAACCGATAATGTCGGCTACCTGATTTTATGGGAGCTGAGTAATTTTGTTTTTGTGGAACACTTTGAAGTTTTCTCTGAATTCAGAAACCAGAAATTAGGCTCTAAAATCACAGATTACCTATTCAAGAACCATCCGAGGATTATCCTTGAAATTGAGCCTGAAAGCCTGGGAGAAGACGCTAAGCGGCGCTATTCTTTCTATCAGCGCAATGGCTTTAATCTTATTGATGAAATGTATGTACAGCCGAGCTACGGAGAAGGAAAAAAATCCCTCAACCTTTGGCTGCTGGCCAATTATATTCCTGCCAATGTTCAGGAAACCAAAGATGAGATTTATGATATTGTCTACCATTAGTATCTCATTGATAAAAGAGCAATCCCAGGACGGAAGTTTTGGGATTTTTTTTGTTTTAGGGTTTGAGTGAGATAGAGTTTGAGAGTCGGAGAGTGTTAGGGTCTTAGAGTTATTAGTTATGAGTTATGAGTAATAAGTAATGGGTAATAAGTATAGTGGGTGATTGTAGGATGTAGAAGAGGATTTTACTAACATCTTTCTATTTATTATTTATCTTTCTTAAATCATTCTTCTCAATTCAGGAAGTACAGACATCAATATCTATTTCTCCTGAATCCGGTTAACTACTATCTAACCTTCTCTTTAGATCATAGAGTAGAGTCCTGGTTCTTGACTCTTGATTCTTGTGTCTTGGCTCTTGGCTCTTTTGTCCTCCCTGACTTCAGGGCACAAAAAAACCTCACACATTGCTGTATGAGGTTTAAAAAAAACTGGCGGCGACCTACTCTCCCGCTTGTCGCAGTACCATCGGCGCTGGTGGGCTTAACTTCTGTGTTCGGAATGGGAACAGGTGAGCCCCACCGCTAAAACCACCCTAAAGGTTGTATATAGCTGTAGGCAGTAGGCTATAAGCATAAGGCTTACAGCATAAAGCATACTGCTTTTTATCGGTAAATTTCATCACAAAGGCAAAACCAGTAGCGCACTTATAAATACTTAAGCTAAGTTATGATAAGCATGATTGCTCATTACCTATTACTCATTACTTATGAATAGGCTATAAATCTACGGGTAATTAGTACTACTCGGCTATGCTGTTACCAACTTTACACCTGTAGCCTATCAACGTGGTCATCTCCCACGACCCTTAAAAGATGTCTCATCTTGAGGCGAGTTTCACACTTATATGCTTTCAGTGTTTATCTCTTCCAAACATAGCTACTCAGCGGTGCACCTGGCGGTACAACTGATACACCAGAGGTTTGTTCAATTCGGTCCTCTCGTACTAGAATCAAGCCCTCTCAAACATCTAACGCCCGCAATAGATAGAGACCGAACTGTCTCACGACGTTCTGAACCCAGCTCGCGTGCCACTTTAATGGGCGAACAGCCCAACCCTTGGGACCTTCTCCAGCCCCAGGATGTGACGAGCCGACATCGAGGTGCCGAACCTCCCCGTCGATGTGAGCTCATTGGGGGAGACTAGCCTGTTATCCCCGGAGTACCTTTTATCCTATGAGCGATGGCCCTTCCATACGGAACCACCGGATCACTATGTCCTGCTTTCGCACCTGATCGACTTGTTGGTCTCACAGTCAAGCACCCTTATGCCATTACACTCTACGCACGGTTACCAAGCGTGCTGAGGGTACCTTTGAAAGCCTCCGTTACTCTTTTGGAGGCGACCACCCCAGTCAAACTACCCACCACGCAATGTCCTTCTAAAAGAAGTTAGGCTCCAAGTAAGTAAAGGGTGGTATTTCAACGTTGGCTCCACAAACACTAGCGTGCCTGCTTCAAAGCCTCCCACCTATCCTACACATTACTTACTCAAAGTCAATACGAAGTTATAGTAAAGGTTCACAGGGTCTTTTCGTCCCATTGCGGGTAATCGGCATCTTCACCGATACTACAATTTCACCGAGCTCGTGGCTGAGACAGTGCCCAGATCGTTACACCATTCGTGCAGGTCGGAACTTACCCGACAAGGAATTTCGCTACCTTAGGACCGTTATAGTTACGGCCGCCGTTTACTGGGGCTTCAGTCAAACGCTTCGCTTACGCTAACGCCCTTCCTTAACCTTCCAGCACCGGGCAGGTGTCAGACCCTATACAGCATCTTTCGATTTAGCAGAGTCCTGTGTTTTTGATAAACAGTCGCCTGGGCCTCTTCACTGCGGCCAACATTGCTGTTGGCGTCTCTTCTTCCGAAGTTACGAGACTATTTTGCCTAGTTCCTTAGCCACGACTCACTCGAGCACCTTAGGATTCTCTCCTCGACCACCTGTGTCGGTTTTGGTACGGGTTGCTTCACTTCGGCTTTTCTTGGATCCAAGTTCACTACAGCAGCTTCGCCCGAAGGCTAGGCCTTGACTATTCCGTCAGTCTCCAGTAGCTACATTGAACCGTCCCCTTTTTAGTGTGAGCAAGTATGGGAATATTAACCCATTGTCCATCCACTACCCCTTTCGGGTTCGCGTTAGGTCCCGACTAACCCTCAGCTGATTAGCATGGCTGAGGAAACCTTAGTCTTTCGGTGAGGGGGTTTCTCGCCCCCTTTATCGTTACTTATGCCTACATTTTCTTTTCTATAAGCTCCACAATACCTCACGATACTGCTTCGGCGCCGATAGAATGCTCTCCTACCGATTAATTTAATTAATCCCATAGCTTCGGTAATATGCTTATGCCCGATTATTATCCATGCCGGACCGCTCGACTAGTGAGCTGTTACGCACTCTTTAAATGAATGGCTGCTTCCAAGCCAACATCCTAGCTGTCAATGCAGTCCAACCGCGTTGTTTCAACTTAGCATATATTTAGGGACCTTAGCTGTTGGTCTGGGTTCTTTCCCTTTCGGACATGGACCTTAGCACCCATGCCCTCACTGCCGTAGAACATTTATTAGCATTCGGAGTTTGTCAGGAATTGGTAGGCGATGAAACCCCCGCATCCAATCAGTAGCTCTACCTCTAATAAACTTATATACGACGCTGCACCTAAATGCATTTCGGAGAGTACGAGCTATCTCCCAGTTTGATTGGCCTTTCACCCCTACCCACAGGTCATCCGAAGACTTTTCAACGTCAACCGGTTCGGTCCTCCACTCTGTGTTACCAGAGCTTCAACCTGCCCATGGGTAGATCACAAGGTTTCGCGTCTAATCCTACTAACTATGCGCCCTATTCAGACTCGCTTTCGCTCCGGCTCCGGACCTTAAGTCCTTAACCTCGCTAGTAAAATTAACTCGTAGGCTCATTATGCAAAAGGCACGCCGTCACAGAATTAATCTGCTCCGACCGCTTGTAGGCGTACGGTTTCAGGTTCTATTTCACCCTTCTATTCGAAGTGCTTTTCACCTTTCCTTCACAGTACTTGTTCACTATCGGTCTTTCAGGAGTATTTAGCCTTGGAGGATGGTCCCCCCATATTCAGACAGGATTTCACGTGTCCCGCCATACTCATTTATCACTTATGTATGCCTTTCATATACGGGGCTATCACCCTCTATGGCTGTTCTTTCCAGAACATTCTATTAAACATATAAAAGCTTTTGGGCTAATCCGCTTTCGCTCGCCACTACTTACGGAATCTCTTCGATTTCTTTTCCTCCGGGTACTTAGATGTTTCAGTTCTCCGGGTTTGCTCCTCCTAAGAGGTGACATGTCTTCAACATGCCGGGTTGCCCCATTCGGACATCTCGGGATCAATTCGTGTGTGCCAATCCCCCGAGCTTTTCGCAGCTTACCACGTCCTTCTTCGCCTCTGAAAGCCTAGGCATCCGCCATACGCCCTTAACGATTTCTTTCCTATTTTTAGGTTACTCAAGCACTTATAAGTGCTCGGTTTTCTCTTTGTGATGTCTTTACCGTTAATGTCAATGATCTTTTTGCTTGTAATTAAGTAATCAAGTAATATGTATTAATGACGGCTCCGTCATTATGTAGAATACACATATCCTTTTATTACCCGCCTTACATTATACTCTTGTACTCACGTACTTCGTATAATCCGTGGAGAATAAGGGAGTCGAACCCTTGACCTCCTGCGTGCAAGGCAGGCGCTCTAGCCAGCTGAGCTAATTCCCCTCTAGTAGAAATTTTAAATTCTAGATTATAAATTTTAAATCAAACTTGCGTTATATTCTAAAATCTATAATTTATAATCTATAATTCCCTATAATTAGTAGTCTCGGGCAGGCTCGAACTGCCGACCTCTACATTATCAGTGTAGCGCTCTAACCAGCTGAGCTACGAGACTCTGTTATGAGTGATGATTGATCAGTAATAATTGATATTTTCATACCGCATTACCTTCTTTCATTTCTCAATCTCTTTCCCGTTACTAATTTCTAGTGGGTTTATATTTTATATAATAGGTAATTGATGGCTGATTAGTGATGTTTTCATCACTCATCGATTATCATTCATCTATTATATATAGCAACCAATAAAAAAACTAAAGCTTGAACTTTAAGTAAGTTCTTGTGTCATTAAGACACTAATTTTGTTTATCGTCCCGAAAGACGCTCTAAAATGAGATGTTCCAGCCGCACCTTCCGGTACGGCTACCTTGTTACGACTTAGCCCTAGTTACCTGTTTTACCCTAGGCAGCTCCTTTTACGGTCACCGACTTCAGGTACCCCAGACTTCCATGGCTTGACGGGCGGTGTGTACAAGGCCCGGGAACGTATTCACCGCGCCATGGCTGATGCGCGATTACTAGCGATTCCAGCTTCATAGAGTCGAGTTGCAGACTCCAATCCGAACTGAGACAGGCTTTCGAGATTCGCATCACATCGCTGTGTAGCTGCCCTCTGTACCTGCCATTGTATTACGTGTGTGGCCCAAGGCGTAAGGGCCGTGATGATTTGACGTCATCCCCACCTTCCTCTCTACTTGCGTAGGCAGTCTTACTAGAGTCCTCAACTTAATGGTAGCAACTAGTAACAGGGGTTGCGCTCGTTGCAGGACTTAACCTAACACCTCACGGCACGAGCTGACGACAACCATGCAGCACCTTGAAAATTGCCCGAAGGAAGGTCTATTTCTAAACCGATCAATTCCCATTTAAGCCTTGGTAAGGTTCCTCGCGTATCATCGAATTAAACCACATAATCCACCGCTTGTGCGGGCCCCCGTCAATTCCTTTGAGTTTCATTCTTGCGAACGTACTCCCCAGGTGGCTAACTTATCACTTTCGCTTAGTCTCTGAATCCGAAAACCCAAAAACGAGTTAGCATCGTTTACGGCGTGGACTACCAGGGTATCTAATCCTGTTCGCTCCCCACGCTTTCGTCCATCAGCGTCAGTTAAGACATAGTGACCTGCCTTCGCAATTGGTGTTCTAAGTAATATCTATGCATTTCACCGCTACACTACTTATTCCAGCCACTTCTACCTTACTCAAGACATGCAGTATCAATGGCAGTTTCACAGTTAAGCTGTGAGATTTCACCACTGACTTACACATCCGCCTACGGACCCTTTAAACCCAATAAATCCGGATAACGCTTGCACCCTCCGTATTACCGCGGCTGCTGGCACGGAGTTAGCCGGTGCTTATTCGTACAGTACCTTCAGCTACTCTCACGAGAGTAGGTTTATCCCTGTACAAAAGAAGTTTACAACCCATAGGGCCGTCGTCCTTCACGCGGGATGGCTGGATCAGGCGCTAACCCATTGTCCAATATTCCTCACTGCTGCCTCCCGTAGGAGTCTGGTCCGTGTCTCAGTACCAGTGTGGGGGATCACCCTCTCAGGCCCCCTAAAGATCATCGACTTGGTGAGCCGTTACCTCACCAACTATCTAATCTTGCGCGTGCCCATCTCTATCCACCGGAGTTTTCAATATCAATCCATGCGAATCAATATATTATGGGGTATTAATCTCCCTTTCGAAAGGCTATCCCCCAGATAAAGGCAGGTTGCACACGTGTTCCGCACCCGTACGCCGCTCTCTCTGTCCCGAAAGACAAATACCGCTCGGCTTGCATGTGTTAGGCCTCCCGCTAGCGTTCATCCTGAGCCAGGATCAAACTCTCCATTGTATGTTTGTCTTGACTCACTCAAAGTTTTTTAACGCTTTAGTTTTTTCCTTACTTGGTTGTTATATTGTATGTCAATGATCTTCATTTCTTCCGCTTTATACAAAACTACTTCTTTCTGTCAGTGTTTCATTCCGTATTTGCGAGTGCAAAAGTAAAACTTTATTTTTTAATGACCAAATGTTTTGAAAGAAATTTTAAAGTTTTTTTTCTTAACCTTAACCCGCTCTTAACACTCTATCAACCTACTCCTGCGCTCCCCGCAATTGGGGACTGCAAAGATACAAAACTTTTTATTCCCCGCAACTTTTTTCTGAAAAAGTTTTTAAAGTATAATCCGTTATACATGCACCTCTTTAAAGTAGTCCTAATAAAATGATACCGCTTATCTAAAAGCTCTTCTGCGCTACTGATCTACTCTCGTTTTCAGTGGGGCAAAGATAGAAACTACTAACTACATCTTCCAAATTTATTTAACATAAAGTTCATATTTATTTTACACTGTGGGAAAATAGAGCCCATAGAACACTGGAATACCATTACTTACAAAGAATAACATACTTATCCACATTGAGGCACTACACAGGTAATGAGTGATAAGTTATCAGTTATGAGTTATGAAAGATAAGTGATAAGCGATGAGTGATGAGTAATAGGTTGTAAGTCATAAGTAGTGGATAAGACAATGGACAAGTATTATGCACAGGTATTATGATTAAATGCCAGCAGACAATTATTAATTACTTATGAGTATAAAATAAAGAAAAGGCAATCCAGAATATTCTTAAAAGATGGAAAGTAGTAAAACTAAGAATCAATGGAAAAATAGATCCAGGAAAATAATAACTAATCAGAAAAAAGATATATCTAATATCCTACTATATACTGTAATCTAAAGAAACTATCTGTATATCCCAGCAATAAACTCGAATCACTTATCTCTTATGACTTACAACAATAGACCAAACTCAACTAATCTACTTCATATTCCAGCTTAATGGTAATGTTGGCTTCTTTTTCTTTGGAAGACGTATTGAACGTCCCGCCGTAGGAATAATCTTCATTGGAATTGGGAGCCGTAATCTGGATAACTCCTGTACTTGCTTTTTTGAGGTGCCCGAGGCTGCTTCCGGAATTTTCAGCAATTTTTTCTGCACGTTCACGGGCATCTTTGGTAGCCGCAGCAATCATTTCCTGCTTTACAGTAGCCAATTTCGTATAGAAATAGGAAGGTGAAGAAGAAGTAAACTCAATACCGCGGTTGATAATCTCTGTAATATTCCTTGACAGATTTTCGATTTTAGCTACTTCCTTACTTTCAATGGATACTTTCTGGGTCAGGTTATAACCGGAAAATTCTCCCTGCACATAATTTCCGTTGGCATCATTGTAACTCCTGAACTGCTTTTGAATATCGACAGATGAAAATACAATTTCATTCTGTTTGATCCCTTTTGAAACAAGATAATCGTTGATCACCTTTCTGTCAAGGGCAAGCTCGTCGTAAGCAGATTTTAAATCAATATTATTTTTTGAAAAGCTTCCTAACCAGGTAATCAGATCGGAAGTAAATTTTTTGGTGCCAAGTCCTGTGACGGAAATGGTATTTTCAGACTTGTTCCTGTTCTTTATCGCGCTGCCCAGAATAGCAAGCCCTATAATAAAGCCCAGTGATGCAATAGCAATAGAAATACTATTTTTATTCATAATTTGTGATCATTTATTATTGATATTGCAGCAATTTTTATTCCGTAATGAATGCTGTTGCTTTTCTTCTCATCATTCCTTCTTCCGCAGGCGTTCCATATATAAAGGAAAGGTCTCCTCCATTCGGAGCAATACCCCGGATAAATTCCTGGCTTTGACGAATGTCCGTATCTGGGGTTTTACGAGAAATGAAAATTCAATAAACTCAGAGATCCGTTCGGATGGTATCCCAGCTTTAACAAAATATTCATCTTCCACCCGGTTGCGAACCCATAGGATGTTTTCCTGTAGATCATCATACCGGTATTGACGTTTCTGCCTTCTCGCCTTTCCGCTGATCAGGTCATAGACACCCTGAACATTCAGCTGTCCTAAGAGCATTGGTAATACTACCTGTTTTACTTCTGTGGGCTTTTCTCTCATTTTTCCCACCGGCTGCGGAAGCCCTACCGATTGCTGAACAATCTCTCCTTTATTTACTTTTGTTAGAGATCTGGCATCTTTAGACAAATCACCGCTCAGAGGCTGTACTTTTACTTCTTCAATTTCTTCAGGAAGCTTAGCCATAGTGATGATCAGTTGCGAATTGACACCATCCGCCAGTACTTTTCTGGAAATCCTATCATATCCTTTCTTTACAAACCTCAGTTCATTATTGGCCGAAGCTTGTATAGAGAACCTTCCTTCCAAATTTGTAGCCGTTTTCTGATCTGTGGCCATATTGATAACCGTAACATTAGCCAGTTCCCTATCATTATCATCCCTGATGGCTCCTGTAACAGTTACCTGCTGAGAAAATATATCAATGGAAAGAAGTGTGGTAATCAAAACAAGACATCCGGTTAACAAACTTTTCATGGCTTATTTTGTGCTTTGGGGACTACGGTAGAATACAATTTTATTTAAAACAGCTCCTTTGAACCGGTTGATATCCACATCGCTGCAATATCCGTATTTCAAAATATTCCTTCTTTCAAAACCACTTTTCAGAACGTAGAGCACAAAATGCTGGATCTGGGATTTTTCAAGTTTGAGATCTGTGAAAAACTGTTCTCCCAAAGCATTTATGAGATAATTCATCAGATCTATATCATCCCATTTATCTTTTATTTTTCCTATTGTGAAAATACCTTTAGTCACAGGCTGTACGAATTCCCCGGGTCTCGGGGCCAAGATTCTTGGATCCGACTTTTTTGCCATATAGGCGTCAATTTCCCGGGTCAGTTTCTCAACTTTCTTTGGTTTATTAAGATTCTTGGAATCAATTCTAAGGTTGCCGGTGAGTCCCTGCTTTACCTCTACCTCCTGAATTAGCTCGGCAGCTCTGATAAGTGTAATGTTAACCGGTGCATGAATATTGTCTGCAGTTATCTTTCTTGAAACGCGCTCATAACCAGCCTTGATAAAGCGTAATTCGTCTCCCTGCCTCCCGGAAATCATAAAATGACCATCTCTGTTAGTCAGCACTTGTTCTTCTGTCCTGATATTGATAACAGTAACATCAGGCATTTCAGCACGGTCCTCCGTGATGATTTTACCGAAAATGTAATCCTGTGCATGGGAACTGATAAAAGAGAAAGTCAATAAGATAAGTAGTAGTTTAATTTTCACGGATCATTGTTTGATAGCACAAAACTAAAATTATTTTCAGACTAAAAAATAAGTTTAACCAGCATTAACGCGTTTTAGGATATTATTATAAATTCCCGTGCATTAAAGTGTTAAATAGGACTTGCTTATTGTTAATTTTTTTCTTAAATTATAGCTAAATTGCCTGTCCAATTTTAACACGTCACATGCAGAACTCCTATACCGTTATTAATGCTTCCGCAGGTTCAGGGAAAACCTATGCACTGGTTCAGCGTCTTCTGATGATCTGCCTCCGGTATCCTTATCAACATCAGTCGATCAGGAATATCCTGGCTCTTACGTTCACCAATAAGGCTGCCAATGAAATGAAAGAGAGGATTCTGACATGGCTTGGGAATTTCTCCTCTGAAAGGTTTGCAGATAATACCGACCTGAAAAATATCCAGAGGGCATTTGAAGAAGAAGGCCTGAAAATTACCCTAGATGAACTTCATGTACGATCTAAAAAACTTCTGGACTACGTGCTGCATAATTATTCTACTCTGAATATCGGAACAATAGACCGTTTTAATTCCAGACTGGTGAGAAGCTTTTCCTATGAATTGGGACTGGCCAAAAATTTCAATCTGGAGATTGAAGCCGAACCTTTCCTGATCGAAGCGGTAGATAAAATGCTGGACCAAATTGGAGAGAATGAAGCAATATCCAATTCTTTCATGGATTATGTTGATTACAGCCTGGAAAACAACGAGCGGATTAACCTCAACAAAAGCCTATATGATTCTGCCAAAGAATTTGTTAAGGATATCCACTATGAACACCTGAAAAGCAACCAAAGCTTTGATGACACCAGTTATGAGGATATCAAGAACAGGATCCGAAATGAAATTGTACTGAACAGAAAACAGGCTGCAGATCTTGCCGCTCAATCAATAGAATTGTTCAGGTCAAGGGATATTGATATAGAGGACTTCGCCCAGGGAAAGAATGGTCTTGGAGGCTTTTTCGTCAAAGTACTGGATTTTTACCAGCAGAAAAGACCGGGATTTCCTTTTCCCACTACACAGGAGGACTCTGTAGTGAACAATTACAGAAAGGGGGCTTCTTCAAAATCCAAAAATAAGGAGGCTGATATCCTGGACATCCTGGATCAACTGCTGGAAAACCGCATGAAGCTGATTCTCCTGTACATTGAAACGCAGAAAAAAGAGAAAATTCTTTCTGCCCTGCTTCCGTTAAAGGTCAATAAGGACATCCAGGATGAATTAAAAAAGATAGAGGAAGAAAATGACCTGGTTTTGCTTTCCAAATTCAATATCCTGATCAATGAAAACCTTCGAAATGAACCATCTGCTTTTATCTATGAAAAGGTAGGATCTCAGTTCCAGCATTATTTCTTTGATGAGTTCCAGGATACCTCGGAGCTGCAGTGGCAGAATTTCATTCCGCTGCGGGATCATAGCATCGCCACAGAAAACACATCTTTTACCCTCGTAGGAGACCCTAAGCAGAGTATTTACCGTTTCAGGGGTGGGGAAAGCAAACTCATGCTGGACATCATTAACAAAAAGGAAAATTCACCCCGCGAAGCAGACCTGATGGTGCTGAAAGACAACTGGCGGAGTGCAAAGAATATTGTAAAATTCAATAACGAACTCTACCGGTTCCACTCTGAGATCCTGGAAGAGGAACACCGGAATATTTTCGGTACGGACGCTGAACAGAACCCCAAATCATCTTTTGACGGCAGGGTAAAGGTTAATCTCATTGAAAATCTGACCAATGAAGATTTTTATAACGATACTTCGGAAAGGATGCGAAAAGATATTCAGGAATGCCTGGACAACGGCTTCAGGTTTTCTGATATCACAGTACTATGCCGGGGTAATTTTGATATATTCAGCTACTCTCAGAAGCTTGGCGGACTGAAGGTAAAGTATCGCGGCCAGGAAACCATTATCAAAACGATTTCTGAAAAAGGACTGACACTTGAGCTTTCAAATACATTAAAAGCAGTCATCGAATTCCTGAAATGGGAATCCAATCCCAAAAATCGCCCTAACCTCATCATGATGATGTACCATCTCAACAGCCTGGGAAGGATCCGGATGCCTGACTTTACACTAGAGATGAAAAAAATCCTTAGCATAGAGTCACATGAGGAAGTGGTTGCATTTCTGGAGCTTCATTATGGTATAAAACTGAAACAGGATATCCTTCCACGATTCAACCTTTATAATTATGTAGAATTCTACATCAATGAATTCTCTTTTGAGGATAGAGAAAAGGATTTTCTGTTGAATTTCCTGGAGATGCTGTTCAATTTTACGCAGAATGCAGGAGCCAGCATTAAAGAATTCCTGAAATACTGGGATGAGGAAGCTTCACAATATACGATTCAGGCATCAGAGAATATCGATGCCATACAGATCATGACCATCCACAAAGCCAAAGGCCTTGAATTCCCTGTAGTTTTTATCCCCATGATGAATAAAAACCGAGATGGAGAATTTAGCAACTGGTTTGAAACAGGCACCCATGAATCACTGAAATCCGTAAACATCAACCAGTTCAGCAAAACACTTGAAGTCTACGATGAAGAGATCCAACAATTCAACCGCCAGAATTCATATAAAAATTTCATAGACCGCCTCTGCCTGCAGTATGTAGCCACAACGCGTCCTGTGGAGCAGCTTTTTTTCTATATCCAGAAGGCCAACAAAACCTCCAACCATCTTGAGCTTCTGGATTTCCTGCAATCTAAAAATAAGGACGGAGCTGATGAATTCGACCTTTATGAAACAAGTCCTCAGATCCTGAAAAAGTATTCTGCCGATAAGACCTCAGAATTCAGGACCAGGGATATTCCCAATCTGAAAAATATCAGCGAAAAAAATACATCCATCAAAATTGCCACCCCTTCCAAAACCTACCAGGCAAGGAATGAAAAAGTGAAGATCGGTCTTTTTGCCCATGAGCTTCTGGCGAAGATTAATACTGTGAACGATATCGAGCAGGTACTTGAACGTTACCTTCTGGATGGCCAGATCACTTTAAACGAGCGGGATACCATCCGCCAAAGGCTACATGATATCATCGGTACCCACGCGGAGTTCTTCGACAGTCAGTGGGAAGTGATCAATGAAAAGGAAATTATGGTTTCTGAGAATGGTGAAAGCAGGATTTACCGTCCGGACCGCATCCTGAAAGGACCCAAAGGCTATATTATTGTTGATTTCAAGACCGGTGAACCTTCAGAGAAAGACAAAAGGCAGATTGAAAATTATAAACGGGTTCTGGAGCGCCTGGGAAGAAAGGTGATTGATACCAGACTTGTTTATCTTTAAAATATAATTCCATTTCGCTACAAAACTATCTGAATGGTGGCTGTATTGCCTCTTATATTGTATATAAAAAAGACGAATTTTACAATTCGTCTTTTTATTTTATAATCCGTTATACTTCGTATTTACGCTCCCGCTTCAGGAGAAAATACCCTTTGTGCAAGTTCCTGATCAAAAAGGTATAAAGCTGAAGGGTTATCGCATACCATCCTGATCTTCGTTACCAGTTGCGAAGCACTAGCTTCTTCCTCTACCTGTTCATTAATAAACCATTGAAGAAATGAAGTAGTTGCAAAATCTCCTTCATCATTTGCATTTTTAACGATATTGAATATGCTTTTGGTTACTCTTTTCTCATGTTCCAACGCCTTTTCAAAAATATCCGTGGCATTTTCAAATTCATGCGGCGGCTTCGGGATCTCACCGATAATGATTTCACCGCTTACATCATTAAGATAATCAAACATTTTATCGGCATGCATCAGCTCTTCTTTGCTCTGTACCCTGAAATAGTTCGCTATCCCGTCAAGGTCTCTGGCAGAAAACCACGCAGACATAGAAAGGTAATACTGGGCAGCGTACTGTTCGTGAGCAATTTGCTCATTTATTAAATTCGCGATTTTTTCACTAACCATATGTATAAATTTATGCTTCAAAATTAGGGATTAATGTCCGGATTCAAAAGTCTAAGCTGAAATTAATACAAAAAAAGGACGGAATAGATCCGTCCTCCTAACACACATTAAAAATCAAAAATTATAGAACAATCACTTCATCTCCGGAGCAGGAGGGGCGATAGGTTTCTTCATCATTCTTCTGTCCTTCATAGCCATTCTTCTCTGCTCCATCTTTTCTTTCCTGTCCGCCTGCCACTGGTCATATTGCTGAGGCGTTAAAATTCTTTTCATATCAGCATCCATCTGCGCCCTTTTGGCTTTCATATCCTCTATCCTGGCCTGACGGATTTCTTTATTTTTCTCAAAATCTGCTTTCATACCTGCTTTCTGCTTCTCATGAAGTGCTTTGATCTGAGCCACCTGTGTATCATTAAGCTTAAGGTCTTTCTGCATCTGGGCAAGGTGATCCTGCTCTCTCTGCTGCATTTTCTCTATTATTTCTGCTCTTTTTCCGGCCCTGTCCTGAGGGGTTACCTGCTGCGCCATGGCTACACTTCCTAAGCCTATGAATGCTATTGCTAAAACGATTTTTTTCATTTCTTTATTGTTAATTAATTGTTATACATCTTTTTGATTATAAATAAAAAGAGAAGTTAAACTCGAAAATCCATAAAAAATGTTAAAATTTATTACACAAAAGGTAAAACATAAAAAAAAGGACAGCTCATAAAGAAACTGCCCTTCACACCACTTAAATATAATATATGAAATTACTTAATTTTTAACCAGGCCATTCCTGAATCCTGAGCCTCCCCTGCTTTCGCTGCCTCTGTTCTGAGGTCTGGGAGCATTATCGTTTCCGGGTTGTCTGAACCCTCCATTACTTCGGAATCCTTCGTTTCTTCTCGGGGCTTCCTCTCTTCTCGGTTCACTATTTCCTCTGAAGCCGCCATTGTTTCTGAATCCGTCATCTCTTCTAGGCGCTTCTTCTCTTCTCGGTTCATTATTTCCTCTGAAACCGCCGTTATTCCTGAATCCGTCATCTCTTCTCGGGGCGTCTTCCCTCTTAAAATCATTGTTTCCGCGGAAACCACTGTTGTTCCGTACCCCATTGTTATCAGAATTCCTGAAACCACCCGAATTGCTTCTTATTCCTGAATCTGATTCGCCTCTGAAGCCGTTATTTCTTGCCCTCACTATATTGATGGTAGGATTGTCCTGACGGAATCTGTTGCGGTCTACCCTGAAAATATTAATGTTCACATTTCTGTATCTCGGCATTGGCCTGAACCTTGGAACATAATAAGTTCTTCTATAGTTCTGGAAATAAACTACCGGGTTGTATCCCTGATAATAATTATTCTGGAATACGACAAAAACCCTTGGTCCCATGATTCTTTCCAGCGCATAAAATCTGTCATAATACCATCTGTCCGGATTGTATCTGTAAAAGTTATTCCATGCTGCAAAGCTTCCATACAGGTTATTCAGCCGTATGATCTGGTCTATTTGCCATGGCGAAAGCCTGTTTTGGCGGAAGAAAACATTCCAGTTGATATTTACGACACTGTTCCTGTAATCATTATAATATCCCTGGTAGTAATCGTTCGGATAATAATCATTAGGATAATTATAGTAATAGTCATCAGGGAAATAATTTCTGTCATCATCATCGCTGTAATATCCGCCTTCATTCTGGTAATACCCGTCGTTTCCCCATCCATTATCCGGATATTGCTGGGCAGACGTTAAGGCGGCCCATCCCAAAGCAAATCCAAAAAGTATTTTTTTCATTCTTATAGTTGTTATTGGTTATAAATAGCAGAATTCTCATTCTATCTTTTTGATATGAATACAAAAAAGAAGTTAAATCTTACGATAAAACTTCTTTAAATTATTTATTAATTAATTGATAATCAAATGTAAATTTTATATTCTGCCACTATCTTTGACCCATGAGGCTATCTTTTGATTGAAGGAAGACCTTTTTTTCAGTTCTTCAATATTAAGGTGCATCCTGTACCTCCAGTAGTGAGGAAATACAGCAGGATTATTGATCCTTTCCTGGTCCATATCTGGATTTACCAGTTCAGGATCGGTAGCTAGGAACTCCTGAATCGGGAACACGGCCAGCATGGCATCCGTATACAGGTGTTGCTTCATAATCATTTCAGCTAGTTCAGGACTCAGCTCATCGGGAGCCTGTCCGTATTGCATCAGCTGCTGATTGAAATATTGCTGCGTGAGGTCCGGGTTTTCTTTCCACCATTGCCTTAAGGTAGAGCTGTCATGTGATGAAGCTGTTACCACATTAAGGTAACCCGCATTTTTAGGATTATAAAAAGGAATATTTTCAGAAGGCATACGCTGAACCTTCAGGGCTACGATAGCAAGTTCATCCATTACAGCCGGTACACATTCCGGAACCAGGCCTAAATCTTCTCCGCAGATCAGCATTTTAGTACTGTTAAGGATGACCGGAAGTTTTTCCATCGCTTTCTCATACCAAAGCCCATCCTGTCTTTTGAAGAAGTAATCCTGATACAGATCGTATACAGCTTTTTTCTCCCAATCGGATAAATAATGGTATGAATCAGTGAGGTATACATTAAATCTCGGATGATAAACGGTTGTCCCTTCCCGGTCTTCCGTTAAGAACAAAACATTGGCACAAAGGGAAATCATTGGCTGCTCAATATCACCTTGCGGATTATTTCTGAAAAAATCCGTTAGTTTCCGTTGGGTATCAAAATCTTCTTTCAGCGTGTAGGTTCCGTCATCATTTCGATTGACAAACGCTAATGCTTTACCGCTGTTTTCCCCAAAGTAATTCCAGAGGATATGATCATTAATAAATGGTTTACAGTAGCGGTCATAAGCAAACGGGATATGCCTTGACCTGAATTCTTCTTCAGTTACAGGAACAGCGGGATAGAAATATCCTAAAATTCCCTGGGTAGCAGAAATCGGCATTCTCCAGATCCGGAAGAAGCCGAGGATATGATCAATTCTCATAGCATCGAAATACTGTTCCAGTGCTTTGAACCTGTTTTTCCACCAAGTGTAATGGTCTGCTTTCATAGCTTCCCAGTTATAAGTTGGAAACTCCCAGTTCTGTCCCAGTTCTGTAAACTGATCCGGCGGTGCCCCGGCCTGGAAATCCATCCCGAAAAGCTCAGGTTCCGTCCAGGCTTCCACAGAATATCGGTAGATCCCGATCGGAAGGTCACCTTTTATGGAAATACCAAGATGATGTATATATTCAACAGCATCCTTAAGCTGGTTATGCAATTGGTACTGTACCCACGCATGAAGCATCACTGCATCATAATCTTTACTTTTAGCGGTAAAAAACTGGGCAATTTTTCCTGCAATATACTTCTTATGGGTCTTCCAGTCGTTGAAATTCGGGGTATGGTACTTGTCCCTGAGCACGCAGAATGCAGCGTAAGGATTCAGCCAGCTTTCATTGTCTTTTAAGAATTTCTTGAAATTGCGGTCCTTATAGATCTTATCTTTATGATTATTGAAAACTGCCTTTAAAAAGGTCCACTTCCCGGCAATCATTTTTTCATAATCAATCAGCGGCAGGTTGTTCAGAGCTTCCTTTTCAGTTTCGTATTCCTTCACCAGCTCTTCAGGTAAAGGAAAATCCAGATTTTTCAGTGAAATGTACTGCGGATGTAAGGCGTAAACGGAAACGGCAGCGTAAGGATAGGAATCGGTCCAGGAATAATTGGCTGTCGTATCATTGATCGGCAGTATCTGAATAATTCCAAGATGGGTCTCCTGTGCCCAGTCACCCAACTCCTTCAGATCAGAGAACTCTCCGACTCCGAAGCCGTTTTGAGTTCTTAACGCAAATACGGGAACGGCGACTCCTGCATCATGGTACATCTGGGACAGCCTGAACTTATAATAATGATTGGAAACGATGTACAGGGTATCTTTTATCCGGTTGGGCACGGTATACCGGTTCCCTCCGGATTCCATATCCACCATTTGCCGGGTTTTCCTGTCGTAGATAAAATACTTAAACTGAATCGGCTCATCTTCCGGGACCTCAACGGCAGCTTCCCAGATTCCGTAATCGGTCTGTAACAGATGAATGGCATTTTCAGGGTTCCAGCTGCCTAAAGAAGGCGTGCTTCCGAACAGAGCAATTTCCCAATCCGGATGATATAGAGGCGCTTCTATGCGGAACAGATGGGTATGTTTCTTTAATACGGAAACCTTTTCCGGAAGGAAGTTATTAAGTTTATGGTAAAGGATTTTATTGTTGAGATAGTTTTCGGGGAAATTTTTATTGTTCCATTCATCAAAAACAATAAACTCTTTGTAGTTATGCGAAAAAGTAAGGGTATGGGGAACAAATTCTTCCCTCAGTATGCTGCCGCTTTCATGTATTACGCGGTAATGATAGGTAATGGATTTTGAAAAGTAATCCACCTCACATTTCCAGGAACCGCTTTCTCCGTAATACATCGTATGGTACTGAGGCGGAGCATCCTGTTCATGAATGACCAGCTGCAGGCTTTCTCCTATTTTTGTATTGTAACCTACATTAAAATATAGTTTCATTTACATTTTTTTATAAAAATACGGTATAATCCTGAAAAATAAAATTTATTGAATATCAAATAATCATTAAAAAGCCTTTTCAGAATACTGAAAAGGCTGTTATAGCTGCTTTTGGCTCGTTAAATGCTGTAATAACAAATGTGCTGTAATTTGTTAATCAGTTTAATTCGTAACCAGAATTTTTTTGTTCAGAATTGCTTTTCCGGCTGAATCTGTAATATTGACCAGATAGGATCCGCCGATCAGATTTTTCAGATATACCTTTTCATTCAGTATTCCATCCTTAACGCCAAGGCTTTGATTAAACACATTTTTCCCTGACAGATCATAAATGGTAACAGTAACCATTCCTTTTACAGCTTTATCACTGATGCTGAGGTTAATGAAATGTTCATCCACCCTGGTAGGATAGATATCTGCACTAACAGAAGGCTGTAGCGAAGCAGCCCTGTCATGGGCAAAATACTTGCTGGCAAGGTCATAAATATGCAGGTTCTGCTCTCCCGGAAGCGGCTTTGCCTGCAGGTTTTCGAGGTCAACTTCATAGAGGCCGGCACCTTTTGCACTGGCGATGACTACTTTTCCGTTTTGAATTGACCGCAGATCCATTCACGGAATAATTTTCCGGCAGTCCGGTGATTTTTCCGATGAATTTGGCTTTCATCTCACTGGTAATGATCTTAAATACATTTCCTGAAGTGGAAAAAACATAGAAATTATGGTCTGCATCAGCGATCATATCACCTCCGAATCCTGTTTCTATTGTCGTAAAGGAGTTTTTACCATTGGCCGGATCATCTTTAACAATCCCGAGATCTGTTACGATATACCGGCTCCCCTGTCTGCTGATTTTGAGAAACTGCGTCCCGGCATTGTTCATTGCATAGATATTGCCATCATAACCGGTCGCCATTCTGGTGATATGGGAATTGATGTCACATGCAGTTACCCTTGCCACCTCATTTTCCACCAGAGTAATTTCCTTGGTTTTCGGGTTAAGGATGTAAATATTGGACGAAAACATGGGCATATAAACCAGGCTGTTATTAACATGGTCATAGGCAAGTGTCGCCATAGTAGTGGCCTGAGCGTTGCCGTACGTATTTTTATCTTCCGTTACGGTAATGCTTCTCGACTGCGAAAATACTTTTGCCGTCGCGTCTGACGTAAAAACTTTTTCTCCGGAAGTGCCATTTGCAGCATCTATAGCACGAAAATCACTGAACGTGATTGAAGGTGTATCTTTTCCGGCAAGAGCAAAGAAATCCTGCTGTGCGTGAGCCGCAGTACTTATGAACAGCAGTAAAACAGGGAATAAATGTTTTTTCATATTGTTGAATTTAGGTTCGTAAGCTATTTAGTATGCCTAAGTTACTCATTTTTAAGATTGAATCATAAAAAATCAATGAAAATAACCTTACCTGTCCGATACGTTTTTTAATGTGGTAGGTGAACATGCCTTTGCTTCAACTGGTAATCCCGCAAATAAAAAATCCCGCAGGTTCTCGCTGCGGGAAATATAATGAGTGTAATATGCTCTTAATTCAAAACGTAGGATGTGCCGTCTCTTCCGTCTTTCAGTTCAATTCCTTCAGCAAGAAGCTTATCCCTGATCTGATCGGAGAGTTCGAAATTTTTTGCTTTCCTGGCCTGGTTCCTGAGCTCTATCAGTACTTTTAACGTCTGATCCAGCTTTTCGTTATTATTTTCTTCAATGTTCTGAAGCCCAAGGACATCAAATACAAAAGCATTCAATGTAGATTTCAGGTCTTCCAGTTCTTCTGCTGAAATAGTTTCCTTACCATCGTTCAAAGCGAAAATAAATTTTACCGCTTCAAAAAGGTGGGCAATAAGAACCGGTGAATTGAAATCATCCGTCAGCGCATCATACGCCTTGCCTTTCCATTCTGAATAATTAAAGGATGAAGTACCCTGATGGACTGCTTTTTCTCTAATCTGTTCCCCGTTGATGATTTTAAGGGCTTCCATCAATCTGATGAATCCTTTTTCACTGGCTATCATGGCATCATTGGAAATGTCCAGAACACTTCTGTAATGGGCCTGCAGGAAGCAGAACCTTACAATCGACGGATGAAAAGGCTTTTCGAAGAAATCATTTTCTCCTGAAACAAGCTGCATAGGCAGGATATAGTTTCCGGTGGACTTACTCATCCTCTGCCCGTTCATGGTTAACATATTGGCATGCATCCAGTAATTTACCGGAGCGGCGTCGTTGCAGGCTTTTCCCTGGGCGATTTCGCATTCGTGGTGAGGAAATTTAAGGTCCATTCCTCCTCCGTGGATATCAAAGGTTTCTCCCAGGTATTTGGTACTCATGGCTGTACATTCCAGGTGCCATCCGGGAAAGCCTTCGCCCCACGGAGAATTCCATCGCATGATGTGTGCCGGGGAAGCTTTTTTCCAGAGGGCAAAATCCTGCGGATTTCTCTTCTCTCCCTGCCCATCCAGGTCCCGGGTATTGGCAAAGAGTTCTTCAATATTTCTTTTTGAAAGTTCGCCGTAATTCAGCCCTCTCCTGTTGTATTCCAATACATCAAAGTAAACAGAACCGTTGCTTTCATAGGCAAAGCCCCTTTCAATCAGCTTTTGGGTCAGTTCGATCTGTTCTACGATGTGACCTGTAGCTGTCGGCTCAATATTGGGTGGCAGAAGGTTGAACATCTCTAAAACCTTGTGAAAATCTACGGTATATTTCTGTACGATTTCCATTGGTTCAAGTTTTTCCAGGCGGGTTTGTTTTACAAACCTGTCGTTATTGACATCCCCGTCGTCGGTAAGGTGTCCGGCATCCGTAATATTCCTTACATACCTCACTTTATAGCCGAGGTGCTTCAGGCTTCTGTAAATAAAATCAAAGGAAAGGAAAGTCCTTACATTCCCCAGGTGTACATTGCTGTACACGGTAGGTCCGCAAACATACATCCCGACGTTTCCTTCTAAGATGGGTTTGAATATTTCTTTTTCGCCTGAAAGCGAGTTGTATATTTTTAATTGCATGTGGTTACATTGAATGATTTAATAATTTAAAGATTAGTCAAAAATAATACTATCCACAACAAATGATGGTGGCTACAAAAATTTTATCCGAAACTTTTTTAAATTGTATCATTACTTAAATTTATTACATTGGATTTTGCTAAGCAAATATCATCAATCAAAATCAGAATATTTTTATAATACTGAATTAATGTTCTATTTCCTCCAAAATCATAATATTTAACATTTTTCAGCATCAACTGAGCTAATCTTTTACTGAATTCTTTTACATCTCCAAATTCATCATATATATCATCAATATTCATTAAGGTACCCTGATTAATACTTATCTTTTCAAAAGACTTTCTAAAAAAAATATTCATTAACAGATCGTAAATCTCTACTTCCTGAACTTGAATTTCAGCTATTCCTCCTTCAAAATTATACTTTATCAAAAAAGTATCTTTGACATCAGGACGAATCTTAACTATATTTTTTTTATTACTGACAATTATAATATCCTGATAATATGATACCTGATGATTATATCTTTCAGAAAGCAATACGATATTTTTCTTTGTGATCCTTGAAATCATCTTTTAATCCAATTTCGCATGGCTTCCTACATAATGCAGGAATTCCTGACGGGTAATAGGATTGGTCCTGAAGATCCCGCTAAGTTCTGCTGTTATGGTGGAGCTTGCTGTATCCTTAATTCCCCTGCAATTTACGCAAAGATGTTTGGCATCAATGATGCAGGCTACATCTTTTGTTCCCAGAGCCTGTTTAAGGGCATCTACGATCTGCATGGTAAGCCGCTCCTGAACCTGGGGCCTTTTGGCATAGTAATCAACAATCCTGTTGATTTTCGAAAGCCCAATTACCTCTCCGTTGGAAATATAAGCGACGTGCGCTTTTCCAATGATGGGCAGAAAGTGGTGTTCGCAAAATGAATATACGGTAATATCTTTTTCCACCAGCATCTGGCGGTATTTGTATTTATTGGAAAAGGTGGAAATTCCCGGTTTATTTTCCGGCAGAAGACCTCCGAAAATCTCATTCACGTACATTTTGGCGACACGCCTAGGCGAATCTTTCAGGGAATCATCGGTCATATCAAGTCCCAAAGTTTCCATGATTTCTCCGAAGAGATGGGTAATTTTTTCAATCTTCTCGTCTGGTGATTTGTCAAAAGCATCTTCTCGTATGGGCGTATGTTCTTTTCCTGTGAAAATATCATCGTCGTTATCCGTAAAATCAACCATTTTTATTTATTTTCGACAAAAATACGGATAATATCTATTCTCGTATTTCGATTTAAATGAAAATTATATTATCTTAGAAATTCATTCGCATAAAAAAATCATGATTATTGTTGAAGAGGTACAAAATGAAAACCAAAAGAGGGAATTTCTGGAATTTCCCGCCAGGCTCTATCAAAATGACAAAAATTACATCCGCCCTTTAGACAAAGACATTGAAGATGTTTTTAATACTGAAAAAAATAAGTTTTTCAAAGACGGTGTATGCACCCGTTTCCTCTTTAAAAATAAACAGCATGAAACAGTAGGTAAGACGGCTGTTTTCATCAACCGGCAGTATCAGCAAAAGCAGCCTACGGGCGGAATTGGGTTTTTCGACTGTATCCATGATCAGCAAACCGCCAATTTCATCTTTGATTATTGCAGGAACTGGTTACAAGAAAGAGGTATTGAAGCCATGGATGGACCTATTAACTTCGGTGAACGGGATAAGTTCTGGGGCCTGCTTACCGAAGGTTTCATAGAACCTTTATACGGAATGAATTACAATTATCCATACTACAAAACACTGTTTGAGAATTACGGATTTAAAGTTTATTTTGAACAGCTTTGCTTTTCCAGGCCGGTTTTCGGTGAAGTTTCAAGGGTTTTCACAATCATGCATGCCAAACATAAGAGAAATCCTTCAATCTCAGCCATGCCGATGAAAAAAAACAACCTGGAAAAGTTCGCAAAGGATTTTACGGAAGTCTATAATAAGGCATGGGCAACCCATGGAGAAGGTAAAAAGATAGAAGAGGCTAAAATACTGAAGATGTTTAAGACCATGAAGCCAATCATCAACGAACATATTTCCTGGTTTGTCTATGAAGGAGAAAAGCCTATCGCCATGTGGATAAATATTCCTGACCTTAATCAGTGGTTTAAATACCTTAACGGCCAATTCGGTTTTTTGGAGAAATTGAAATTTGCGTGGGTAAAAAAATTCAGGAAAAACGAAAAGATGGTCGGCCTGGTTTTTGGTGTGGTACCTGAGTGGCAGAAAAAAGGAATTGAAGGTTACATGATCTGGGAGGGAACGCAGCACCTGAGAAAGCATACCGACTTTAAGATTACGGAACTTCAGTGGATTGGTGACTTCAATCCTAAAATGATCAGGATCGCTGAAAACCTGGACACCACTGTCACAAGAAAACTGGCTACCTACCGATATTTATTCGATAGGGAGAAAGAATTTGAACGGCATCCTGAACTCAATTAAAAAATACAATATGGCCATTTTATATTTGCTAATACTTTTCCTCTTTTTTATTTTGTGCATTCCTGCCATCATATTTCTCATCGCTTTTTTGGCAGCAAAAAGCAGGAAGAAAAAACAGGCAGCCCTGCTTACCGAACTGGGTATCCCGGAATATTATGCTTTTGTAAGGTATAATATAGGCAATACACAAAATCAGTTTTTCAAAATCAAAGCATTTCAGGGAAGTGGTATTATTTATGTTGAAGGGCGCGATATTAAGTTTGTAGACACTCTGCACGAGTATCCGCACACCTTTCCGATGGACCAGTCTGCGATCAAATGGGAAGACATTAATCTCGTAAACGGGCTTTTGAAGTGGTTCTCAGTTACAGATGGCAGTACAAAATACTTTTTCAATATTGAAAGCGGAATGTTTATTTTCAATATTGATTCTTCAAAGCCTACTACAAAAAGTGTTTTTGAAACGCTGATACAATATCAGATGAACTATAAAGCAAATGAATTACCTATCTAAACAAATACTCCGGATAGTATCCGGAGTATTTGTTTAGATAATGGTTAAAATAATTCTGAAGCCACATTCTTAATATTATCACTTTTTCCCATGGAATAAAAGTGCAGCACAGGAACACCATAATTCAGCAATTCCTTACACTGGCTTATCGCCCATTCAATACCGATTTGCTTCACAGCTTCATTGTTCTTTGCTTTTTCCACTTCAGTAATAAGCTCTTCCGGTAAATCTATTTTAAAGATCTGTGGCAGGACTTTCAAATGTTTTTTGGTAGCGATTGGCTTAATTCCCGGAATGATAGGTACCGTGATTCCCATTTCCCTGGCTTTGTTGACAAATTCTATGAACTTTTTATTGTCAAAAAACATTTGGGTAACAATATAATCAGCTCCGGCATCTACTTTCTGCTTCAGCCATTTAAGGTCGTAATTCATGGAAGGAGCTTCTATATGCTTTTCCGGATATCCGGCTACTCCGATGCAGAATTTATTATGCTCATCACAGGCTTGATCATCATGCAGAAACTTTCCTCTTCCCAGATCGTTGATCTGATGCACCAGATCCATGGCACTGGTATGGCCTCCTTTGGTCGGTTCAAAATACTGATGTCCTTTCATGGCATCTCCACGCAGAGCCATCACGTTATCAATACCCAGATACATACAGTCTACAAGAAGGTATTCCGTCTCTTCTTTGGTAAATCCTCCGCACAAAAGGTGCGGCACGGTATCTACATTATATTTATGCTGGATGGCAGCACAAATCCCTAAAGTCCCTGGGCGCATTCTGGTAATCCTGCGCTCCATCAGGCCGTTACCTTTATCAATATAAACATATTCTTCACGGGAAGTCGTTACATCAATAAAGGGAGGTTTAAATTCCATCAGCGGATCGATATTCCGGTACAGGTCCTCAATCCCGATTCCTTTTTGTGGCGGAACAACCTCCAGGGAAAACAATGTTTTTCCGTTTGCATTTTTTATGTGGTCTGTGATTTTCATTTTAAATGGTGAGCTACAGGCTGCAACTTTTAATTATGTATAGTTATAATTTGATTTAACAATAGATTTGGAGTTCTTAAGCATATTCGATATCAATCTGCCAGATTGGGTGACAGCCATTTCCTGGCTTCCTGAAGGCTGCATCCCCTACGTTCTGCATAATCTTTTAACTGATCCTCAGTGATTTTCCCCAGGCCAAAATATTTAGCGTGAGGACTTCCAAAATAATATCCTGAAACGGAAGCGGTAGGAAACATAGCCAGGCTTTCTGTCAGATAGACTCCAATATGCTCTTCTACTTTTAAAAGGTCCCAGATGGTATTTTTTTCCAAATGATCTGGGCATGCGGGATAACCCGGTGCCGGACGTATCCCTTTATATTTTTCGGCAATCAGTTCTTCATTGCTTAAGTTTTCCTGATTGGCATAACCCCAGTATTCCGTTCTGACTTTCTTATGTAAAAATTCTGCATATGCCTCTGCAAAGCGATCAGCCAGGGCTTTTACCATAATGGCGTTGTAATCGTCGTTGGCTTTTTCATATTCTCCTGCCAGTTCATCGGTTCCAAAACCTGTGGTTACACAAAATGCTCCTACATAATCGGTTTTCCCGGTGCTTTGCGGCGCAATGAAGTCACTCAATGCCAGATAATCCTTGCCTTTTGAGCGCTGGGCCTGCTGCCTTAATGTTAAGAATTTAGCGAGTTTCCTCTGATCTTCGTCGAAAATCAGGATATCATCCGTTTCGTTGGCATTGGCTTTAAAGATTCCAAAAATGGCTTTTGCGGTAAGCAGTTTTTCATCAAGTATCTTTTTTAAGATTACCTGTGCATCTTTAAACAGCTCTTTGGCCTGAGCTCCCACTACCTCATCCTCCAGAATTGCCGGGTATTTCCCGTGCAGGTCCCAGCTTCTGAAGAAGGGTGACCAGTCTATGAAAGGTAATAATTCTTTTAGATCCTGATCTTCAACAACGGTGATGCCCAGCTGATTCGGAGTGAAGATCTCCTCATTTTCCCAGTCGATTTTAAATTTCTTTTCTCTGGCTTCTTCAATGGAAACATAATCTTTATCTACCTGACGGTTCAGGAATTTCTCCCTGAAGTCTGAGTAATCGTTTTTTAAATCAGCCACATATTCCTTGTTCCTATCCCCCAATAATGAACTCACTACATTCACGGCTCTGGAAGCATCATTTACATGCACAACCGCATTTTTATATTTCAGGTCTATTTTTACCGCAGTGTGAGCCTTGGAAGTGGTTGCACCACCAATGAGCAGCGGAAAATTAAGGTTCTGGCGCTCCAGTTCGGAAGCGATATATACCATTTCATCAAGGCTTGGTGTAATTAAGCCGCTTAGCCCAATCACATCCACCTGATGCTCAATAGCAGCCTGAATAATTTTTTCCGCTGGAACCATAACCCCAAGATCTACGATCTCATAATTGTTACAGCCCAACACTACACTCACAATGTTTTTGCCGATGTCATGCACATCCCCCTTCACCGTTGCCATAAGTATTTTCCCGTTGGCAGGCTTTGTACCGTCTTTTTCCGCTTCAATATACGGCTGTAGATAGGCAACAGCTTTTTTCATTACCCGCGCCGATTTTACCACCTGGGGAAGGAACATTTTACCGCTTCCGAAGAGGTCCCCTACCACTCCCATCCCGGTCATCAGATTGACTTCAATAACATGAAGGGGCTTTTCAGCCTGCTGCCTGGCTTCCTCTACATCTTCTTCAATAAAACGGTCGATTCCCTTAACCAGAGCGTGGGTGATTCTTTCCTGTAAAGGATAATTCCTCCATTCTAAATCTTCGGTTTTTTCTTTTTTTACCGATTTATGTTTTTCTGAATAGTCAAGCAGCCGCTCAGTAGCGTCCTCCCGCTTATCCAGGATCACATCTTCTACCAGCTCAAGGAGTTCCTTGTTGATTTCGTCATACACTTCCAGCATGGCAGGATTTACGATCCCCATATTCATCCCTGCCTGAATGGCATGGTACAGGAAGACAGAGTGCATGGCCTCTCTTACGGTATCATTTCCGCGGAATGAAAAGGAAACATTGCTCACGCCTCCACTTACCGATGCATAAGGAAGGTTTTGACGTACCCAGCGTGTTGCTCACGCCTCCACTTACCGATGCATAAGGAAGGTTTTGACGTACCCAGCGTGTTGCTTCAATAAAATCAATCGCATTTCTGCGGTGTTCGTCCATTCCCGTAGCTACCGGGAAAATATTCAGATCGAAAATAATATCTTCAGCCGGAAAATTGAGTTGATTTACCAGAATGTCATAAGAACGTTTTGAAATTTCTATCCTCCGTTCATACGTATCCGCCTGACCTACTTCATCAAATGCCATAACAATGACTGCCGCTCCGTATCTTTTGATCGCTTTTGCCTGTTTGATAAATTCTTCTTCACCTCCTTTCAGGCTGATAGAATTAACCACACATTTTCCCTGCGCCACCTGCAGGCCCGCTTCCAGGATCTCCCATTTTGAAGAATCGACCATGATGGGGATTCTGGCAATATCCGGCTCGGAAGCTATTAAATTTAAAAATTTGACCATAGAAGCTTTGCCATCAATGAGCCCATCATCAAAATTGACATCGAGGATCTGTGCCCCTCCTTCTACCTGATGCCTGGCAATGTCCAGCGCTTCAGCAAATTTCTCTTCTTTTATTAATCGTAAGAATTTTTTTGAACCGGCAACATTGGTTCTTTCACCAACGTTGATAAAATTACTTTCCGGCGTAATAATCAAAGGCTCAAGCCCTGATAATCTTAAATATTTCATTAATATATTATTCTTCTAAAATATAATATGCGTTATTCGCATTCTGCCTCAGCAAATCTATATGCTTGCCTAGGGCAGTGGTAATCGGAAACTTTTTGTAAGCCAATCCGTGCTGTTTTGAAAAAGCTTCTATTTCTTCCGTAATTTCGTTATAGTACATATAACTGTAATTCGGAAACAGATGATGGGCAACATGGAAATTGAAATTGCCCAAAATATTCCTGATGAACCAGTTATTGTTAGTCAGGTCATTGGTTACTTCCAACTGATGACGCAACCAGCTGAACGGAAGTCCGTTTTTTTCATCCAATTTCGGAAAAGCATTATCCGGCAGAGGATGCAAAGGCAATAATACAAAGAGCGCAAAAATACTCGCTGCAATCACCTGTAAAAACCAAGCTCCCAACGCCAGTCCTATAGATACCTTAAAAAACAGAACAGGAACTCCAATCTGATAAAAAAAGTAAAACAGCTTATAGGCAATCATTTTCACTTTCTCTTTTACGGGAATCGAGCCCTGAGTTTTCAAAATAACCCTATCGTTATCGAAAAAATCCCGGAAATCCCTTATGAACATCCAGTTAAACAGGTATAAAGGATATACCAGGAAGAAGAACTTATGCTGATATTTCTGGATACCTTTTGCCTTGATCCACGGAACTATCAGGAGAAGCCCGCTCTGCTCAATATCCGTATCCCAACCGTCTACATTTGGATAGGCATGATGGCTGGAAATGTGCCTCTTCTTCCAGATATATGAATTGGCTCCTACAAAATCAAAGATCTGCAACACTGCTGAGTTCAGCTTTTTGTTTTTAAAAATGTTATTGTGGGCGGCTTCATGAATGAGATTCAGGTAAATCAATACCAGAGAAATCCCCATCAGTACAAAACTCAGAATGTAGATCCACCGTCTTTCCGCATTCAGCAGTGCCAATGCATACAGACCAAAATAGACCAAAGGCAGAATAATGGCTTTGATCTGAATATATAAGTCTCTGTTTTCAGGAATGGTTTCTACTCTCTGGTTCACTTTCTTTCTTAGTTCGCTAAACAATTTTGCATCATCTGAATCTTTTAAATAAATAGGCTTTTCCATAATATTGTTTGATGTAATTAACGATTATATCGCTAAATCCATCCAACAAAAATCATACAAAACGCTCTACTTTCCTGGGTGCATATGCCTTCACCATTTCAGCAATGGCATGGATATGATCCGGTGTGGTACCGCAACATCCGCCAATGATATTAATGAGTTGTTTTTCAACATATTCCCTGATTTGTTCAGCCATAAATTCAGGTGATTCGTCGTATTGCCCAAAAGCATTTGGCAAGCCTGCATTCGGATATGCTGAAACATAAAATTCTGAATTGTGAGCCAGCGTTTCAAGGTAAGGGGTGAGCTGATTGGCTCCCAAAGCACAGTTGAAACCTACACTCAGCAAGTTCAGATGAGAAACAGAGATCAGAAATGCTTCTGCCGTCTGCCCGCTCAACGTCCTTCCGGAAGCATCGGTAATGGTTCCGGATACCATGATCGGAATACTCAGATTCCTTTCGTCCTGGATTTCATCAATAGCAAACAATGCTGCTTTGGCGTTCAATGTATCAAAAATGGTTTCAACCAGCAAAATATCTGAGCCTCCATCCAAAAGTGCTTCACACTGTTGTTTATAGGCAACCCTAAGCTCTTCAAAAGTAATCGCCCTGTAGCCTGGATCATTTACATCAGGACTCAGACTTGCCGTTCTGTTGGTGGGCCCGATGGCACCTGCGACAAATCTCGGCTTCTCAGGGTTTTTGGCCGTATATTCATCACATGCTTTTCTGGCTATTCTGGCTGATTCATAGTTCAACTCATACACCAGATCTTCCATGTGATAATCCGCCATTGCAATGGTGGTCCCGGAAAATGTGTTGGTCTCAATAATATCCGCACCGGCTTCCAGATACTTTTTGTGAACCTCTTCTATGGCCTGGGATTGAGTAAGGGATAACAAATCATTATTCCCTTTTACCGGATGTTCCCAGTCTTTGAATCTTTCACCGCGGTAATCTTCTTCCTCAAATTTATACCGCTGAAGCATGGTTCCCATAGCTCCGTCGAGAATGAGGATTCTCTCTGATAGCGCTTTATACAGTTGTTCTGAATTTTTCATTTTGTTTTTTTGCATTTTATTCCATAGCATTGTCAAGATTTTAAACCCTGAAAGGCTTCAGTAATTAAATCAATGCCTGCCTTAAATCGTCAATAATATCATCCACATGCTCCAGGCCTACAGAACATCGGACTAAACCTGCTGTAATTCCAACTTCATTTCTTTCCTCATCCGTTAATTTCGAGTGCGTTGTGGAGGCCGGATGGGTTACAATCGTTCTCGTATCCCCTAAATTGGCAGAAAGCGAACACATCCTGATTTTGTTTAAAAAGTTCCTGCCGCCTTCAATACCGCCTTTAATTTCAAATGCAACAATATTCCCTCCCAGCTTCATCTGTTTTTTTGCCGTTTCATAGCCCGGATGGGATGGCAGGAAGGGATATTTTACCAGTTCCACATTCGGATGCCCCTCCAGGAATTCAGCTACCTTTAAGGCATTTTCACAATGTTTTTCAACACGTATAGCTAAGGTCTCCAGGCTTTTGGACAATACCCATGCATTAAAAGGAGACATGGCAGGACCTGTATTTCTGGCAAACAGATAGATTTCACGGATAAGATCTTCCCTACCAACAGCTACTCCACCTAAAACACGCCCCTGACCATCGATCAGTTTTGTTGCAGAATGAACTACGATGTCCGCTCCATATTTTATCGGCTGCTGTAAATAAGGGGTAGCAAAACAGTTATCCACAATGAAAATCAGATTATGTTTTTTAGCAATCTGCCCGAAAAATTCTAAGTCGAGGACTTCAATAGCCGGGTTGGTGGGCGTTTCAAGATACAGAACTTTGGTATTGGGCTGTATATATTGTTCCACATTCTGTGCGTCGTCTGCTTTGAAATAGGTGGTTTCAATATTCCACTTCGGAAAATACTTGGTGAATAAGGTATGGGTGGAACCAAATACCGACTGGCAGCTGACAATATGGTCGCCAGCATTCAGCAAAGCAGCAAAAGTGGAATAGATAGCAGCCATTCCTGTAGCAAAAGCATATCCTGCTTCCGCTCCTTCCATTTTGGCAATCTTCTCTGTAAATTCCGTAACATTCGGGTTTGAAAAGCGGCTATACAGGTTTTTACTCTTCTCTTCTGCGAAACTGGCCCGCATATCTTCCGCATCTTCAAACACAAAACTTGATGTTAAGAAAAGCGGTGTTGAATGCTCGTCAAACTGGGTTCTTTCCGTCTGGGAACGTATGGCTAATGTTTCAAAATTTTCCATAATATATTTGATTTACCAATGAATAGTTTAGCAATATAAATAATGTGTTGGCACGCCTTAGCATAATCCTGGCCATTAATATTGGTAAACCGTTACACTGTTATATGTTACATTAATTATTATTTATTTTGTTTCACTTACTCTCAAAATATCTCCGAACACCCCTCTTGCCGTTACCTGAGCTCCGGCACCGGCGCCCATGATGACAATAGGATTTTCGCCATAACTTTCGGTATAGATTTCAAAAATAGAATCTGATCCTTTCAGCTGTCCCAGTGCGGAAGTAGCCGGCACGGAGACCAATTGTACATCCAGCTCACCTTTATCCTTCTGCAGGTCACCATGAAGATCCCCTACATACCTCAGCACATAGCCTTCCTCCTGGTTTTCTTTGATTTTTTGGTATTCATCATCCAGTTCTTCCAGCCGGGAAAGAAACTCTTCCCTGGAAACTGAAAGCAAAGGGTCCGGAACCAGATTCTGGATTCTGATGTCTTTAAATTCATTAATGAGATCTAATTCTCTTGCCAGAATAAGGAGTTTTCTCGCCACATCGTTTCCGGAAAGGTCCTCTCTTGGGTCCGGCTCTGTATATCCTTTCTCCAATGCTTCGCTGATGATAGTAGAAAACCGATCATTTCGCAAAGAAAAATTATTGAATACATAGCTCAGCGTTCCTGAAAAGACTCCTTTAATCCTGGTAATATTTTCTCCTGAAAGATGAAGAAGCTTTATAGTGTCAATTAACGGCAGGCCTGCACCCACATTGGTTTCATACAGGTAGCGCCTGTTATTTTTGTTCAGGGTATATCTCAGTCTTCTGTATTCTTCAATCGGCAGCGTATTGAAAATCTTATTGGAAGAAACCAGGTCAAAACCATTTTCTGCCAGTATATGATAGTTCTTTACAAATTCTTTACTGGCCGTATTATCTACAACAATAAGGTTTTCAAGCTGATTTTCTTTAGAGAAGCTAATCAATTCTTTTACATCGGAAGGATGTTGCGCAGTAAGAACCTCATCATTCCAGTTATGGTCAAATCCTTTTTTATTGAATGCTATTTTTTTTGAGTTGGCTACGGCTACCACTTTAAGGTCGATCTTTTTTCTTCTCCTGATTTCTTCTGAAGATTCAAGAACCTGCTGTATCAAGGTTTTTCCTACGTTTCCATGACCAATGATGGCCAGATGTACCGTTTTCGGTTTTTTTGAAATTTCGGATTCGATAATATTTTTTGCCTTTTCATCCTGCGAAGAAGTCACCACGATATTCACTCTCTTCTCTGCCGCAATCTGGTTGAGCAGTAAAGGGAATACATTATTTCTGGCCAGTTCAGACAGTACTTTATTAAAATCATCCGCCACAAAGCCAAGTACCGAAACATTGTTGATGCTGTAGATCTGGGAAACCTTTCCGGATTTCCTTTCTGCTTCAAATTCATCAATCAGGCAGTTCACAGCTTTTTCAGAGTCATTTTCGTGAACCAGAATGGATAAACCGTTTTCTATGGCCTGCTGAGAAATGATCCCTACACTGATCCTCGCCAGGGTCAGCGCTTTAAAAATACGTCCGTCTATTCCGATTTCACCCAGAAAATCTTCTCCTTCAAATTTAATGATAGACCTGTTTTTCAGAAATTTTATTTCGTTGGCATTATAATTCTTCATCGCTCCAAAATATTTTTAATGATCGTTTGTAATTGTTGATATTCCATTAGAAAGGCATCGTGCCCGTGAACTGACTGTATTTCATGGTAACAGACTTCCTGATTTTGATCCCTGAGTTTTTCAAAGCACAGCCGGATTTCCGATGCCGGGAAAAACAAATCGGTATCCACAGCAATAAAATGGATCTGTGCCCTGATTTGTCCAAGCCCGGCTTCATCAGCATTGATGTTCATCAGGAGATGGTTCATCAGCTTATAAGACCTTAAACTAAATCTCTCGTTCAGGGCATTTCCATGGTACAGCAGCCAGTCTTCAGATTCGAGCCGCTGCTTTTCATGATTATAGCGGTTCCTGAACCTATTGTTTAAGGATTCCGGCGTCCTGTAACATAGCATAGCATGGATTCGTGCTTTCTGCAAAGGCTGGTCATCCTGGTTCAGCAAAAATTTCTGTACCAGGCATTGTGCATGGAGCCAATCATGCGTCCTGTAATCGCATGCAATAGGAATGAAAATATCTGTCAGCTTAGGTTTCAGCACCAGCATTTCCCAACCGATCCCCCCTCCCAGAGAACCCCCAATGATGGCATACAGGTGGTTAATCCTGAGGAAATCCAGACCCTGTAAAAAAATCTTCGCTATATCCGCAGGAGTAAAGTCTTCATAACCTTCCACCGAATAACCATCATATCCGTTCCCCGGAATATTAAAACAGAGCACCGTATATGCATTGGTATCAATCACCTGGTTTTCGCCAATCAGCTGTTTCCACCATCCATCTTCACCGGCAACATTCGAATTACCGGTAAGGGCATGGTTGACCAGAATAACAGGTGCCGAAAACAGGTCTTTCCCGAAAAGCTGATAGCTTAACGGAATAGTATATTCCTTTTGGGAAGATGTCTGATAAGAAAGGTTTATATGTGAAAGTTCTGATTTCAATTCTATTATAGTTTAATATCATTGAAAATGCCACAGGAAATGGCTGAAAGAACTTCAGTAAGTTATCTGTCCAAAATTATTTGGTAGAACGTAGCACCTTCATTGCTTGCGCAAAGGGTTGCTAAGGCATCACAGGGTCTAGTCCCTCAGCCTTTCTTGATAACATTTTCAATATTTAAATGAACGTGGTGCAAAGATAGCTTTTTTATTTCATATCATCAAAAAAATATTTTTTTTCAGAAAAAGCCCCTGTTAAAAGTAACCTTAACGGAACGTTAACCATTTATTCAGATAGAAACAATTGGAATTATTTTTCAAAAAAACTAACTTCGTAAGGTAAAATGATCATATGATTGCTGAAAAACAAAGATTAGAGGATATCAACTGGAAAAATTGGGGGCCCTATGTAAGCAACCGGCAATGGGGCAATGTAAGGGAAGATTATAGTCCTAACGGAAATGCATGGCACTTTGCCAACCATAATAATGCCGAAAGCTATGCGTATCGCTGGGGTGAAGAAGGCATTGCAGGAATCTCCGATACTAAACAGCTTTTATGCTTTTCCCTGTCTTTCTGGAACAAAAAGGATAAGATGGTCAAAGAGCGCTTTTTTGGGCTGAGCAACCCCCAGGGCAATCATGGCGAAGATATCAAGGAAATATTTTATTATCTGGATAATACGCCTACACACAGTTATATGAAGATGGTATACAAATATCCCATCAACGAATTTCCTTATGACGATATTCTCTCCGAAAATGCGAGACGAAATAAAAAACAGCCTGAATATGAGGTTTTTGATACAGGCGTGTTTGATCAGGATGAATACTTTGATATTTTCATTGAATACTGTAAGGCTGATTACCACGATATCCTCGTAAGGGTTACAGTATGCAACAGAAGCGGCCAGGACGCTCCTATCGTCGTGATTCCTACAGCATGGTTCAGAAACAACTGGAAATGGGGCTACAATGATTACAAAGGCCAGATGACAGCTTCACACGAAGGCTGCATCGATGTTGACCATGATAGTATAGACATAAAAAAGATCTATTCCCGAAATATCAATGCAGAAAGTGTCTTTTGCGAAAATGAAACCAATACACCTAAACTGCAGGGAATTGAGGCTTCTGAAAAGGAGTATTATAAAGATGGAATCAATAATTACATCATTCATAAAACTCCTACTGTAAACCCTGAAAAAAGGGGTACAAAAGCGGCTTTACTGGTGGATGAAACCATCAACGCAGGAGAATTCAAGACCTTTGATTTCAGGCTGTCTCCGCAAGACCTCGATGATCCTTTCCAAGATTTTGAGGAAATTTTCGCAGCGAGAATTGCCGAAGCGGATGAATTCTATCATGAAATCCAAAATGATGTAGAAGATAAAGATGAACGGAATGTACAGCGCCAGGCTTTTGCCGGCCTGCTTTGGAACAAACAGTTTTACCATTACAATGTAGGCAAATGGCTCAAAGGAGATCCTAACTATGATGCCCCGAGGGACTTCAACAATTACGTGAGGAATACCGAATGGAACCATCTCCATAATAAAGATATCATTTCCATGCCTGATAAATGGGAATATCCCTGGTATGCGACATGGGATCTTGCCTTTCACTGTGTGCCATACGCCCTTATTGATGCTGAATTTGCCAAAGGACAACTTCTTCTGCTTACCAAAGAATGGTATATGCATCCAAACGGGCAGCTTCCTGCCTATGAGTGGAACCTCAGTGATGTAAATCCTCCTGTTCATGCATGGTCTTGTTTCAGGGTTTTTAAAATTGATGAAAAGCAAAACGGGAAACCAGACCTGCTGTTTCTTGAAAAAGTATTCCAGAAACTTCTTTTAAACTTTACCTGGTGGGTAAACCGGAAAGATAAAAACGGAAAGAATATTTTCGGAGGAGGATTTCTCGGATTGGATAATATCGGTGCCTTTGACCGTAATATGGTCCTAAAGGACGGCCAACATCTTGAGCAGGCGGACGGAACCAGCTGGATGGCAATGTACGCACTGAATATGATGCGTATTGCCATGGAGCTTGCCCAGTATTACAAGGTTTACGAAGACATGGCCATCAAATTTTTTGAGCATTACCTTTACATTGCTGAAGCCATGGAAAATCTGGGTGACGGTACTAAAGGGCTATGGAATGAAGAGGACGGATTTTTCTATGATGTGCTGCAGCTTGGAAACGGGGAAAGCGTTTCACTGAAGCTGAGAAGCATCGTAGGACTTATCCCTCTGTTTGCGGTAGAAGTCATAGAACATAAATTACTGGAAAACATGCCTAATTTCCGGGAAAGGATGGATTGGGTACTGAAGAATAAACCGGAACTGACGAAACTTGTCTCGCATTGGGATGAGGAAGGCCAGGGAAGGAAGCATCTCATGAGCATCCTCCGTAAAAACAGGCTTACCAAAGTTCTCGACCGTATGCTGGATGAAAAGGAATTCCTGAGTACTTATGGAATCCGCGCCATGTCCAAAGTATATGAAGAAAAACCTTTTGTCTTTTCGGTACACGGGACAGAAAACGTAGTATACTATACTCCTGCGGAAAGCGATAGCCGTATGTTCGGCGGCAACAGTAACTGGAGAGGCCCGATCTGGTTTCCAATCAATTTCCTTATTGTGGAAAGCCTGCAACGTTTCCATTATTATTATGGCAGCAGCCTTAAAGTGGAATTCCCAACAGGAAGCGGAGAGAAAAAAGACCTTGACGAAGTTGCTCAGAACATCAGCAACAGGCTATGTTCCATCTTCCTGAAAGATGATCAGGGGCAGCGCCCGTTCAACGGATGCAATACTAAGTTTAATCATGATGAACATTTCAAAGATTATATCATGTTCTTTGAATATTTCCATGGGGACAATGGCCGAGGTGTGGGGGCCTCTCATCAGACAGGATGGACAGCCACCGTTGCCAAACTTCTGAAACCAAGGCTTTCTGTTTAAATTACTTAAAAATATATTATCAATATTAAAGCTGGCTTAAAAATTTAAGCCAGCTTCTTTTTATGCCTTAAACAAGTGTACAATAAACACTAAACAACAACAAGATCAATAGTGCAAATTTTTAATATTAATTTTAAAATAATATTGAATTATTTTTAATAAATACCTAAATTAGCACAATAATTTAAAAAATAAATCTTCTATGAAAGGAAAACTATTCCCTATTGTAGGCATTGCGCTTTCAAGCCTTGCCTTCACCTCTGCCCATGCACAACAATATCAGGCTGTAACCTTAAGCGGTTTCAATGCTGATGTTATTGCTAACGGTGTAGGATCTTCTACTGTTTCTACCAACAGCGATGTGGATGGTGTTAACTACGCATTCGTTTCCAAGGATTTCCAGCTGACAGCTTCCAGCACAGCACTTACTTACGGACTTCCCACAAATGGACTGATTAACTCCGCAGCTGCATCACCAGCAGGATTAAGCTATCAGCTGGCTTCTTACAGCGCAAATAACTCATTGAGATTACAGAGCGTTGGTGATAATGGGACCTTAACCTTCACTACACCCAAAGCGGCTGTAAACCTGTATATGCTGGCTACCTCCGGAAGTGGGGCAAGTACAGTAGATGTAGTGGTTAATTTTTCTGATGCCACTACACAGACTTTTTCTGCGATCAATGTTTCAGACTGGTATGGGGGAAGCAATTTTGCCATTCAGGGGATCGGAAGGATTAAAAAGACGACAGATGGTTTAGAAGCTGACACATCCAATCCAAGACTTTATCAGATTCCTTTGGCCATCAGTGCAGCAAATCAATCAAAAACCATTCAGAGCGTTAAAGTAACGAAAGTAGGACCGGCAGCCGGTACTTCTGTAGGGAACATTCCTAACATTTTTGCTTTTTCGGCTGATGTGTATAACTCCTGCCCAATGCCTACGAATGTTACTTCAACAACAACAATGAATAGCGCGACAGTAAGCTGGACTGCTCCTTCAAGTGCCCCTGCTTCAGGATACCAGTACTATCTGAGCACTTCTTCTACACCTCCTACATCAACTGCTATCATTACAGGAAGCACAGCAGCAGGTGTTACCTCAGCTACATTAAACAACTTAACTACGGGACAGACCTATTATTTCTGGGTACGCTCAAATTGCGGGTCAACACAGAGCTACTGGGTAATGACACAGTTTACTCCGGGCCAAATAACTGCCACTTATACCGCAGGGGATATCAATACTCTGTATGCCAGCAGTTCTTCTATAACAGCTACGTCAACTACTACCTGTCCTGGAGCTCTCACCATCAGTGTTCCTTCAGGTTATAAAATTAAGGCGACCGATGTGTCTTATACCATGTCAACTGTATCTAACGGATACATGTCTGAACAGAGAAGTATTCTGGCATGTACAACCAATAGCACAACAGAAACATCTGTAACATCAGGTTCGGGAAGTTCTACAGGAACTTATTCCTATAATAGAACAGGGCTTACACTAGCCAATAACCTTACCGGAAATGTTAATTTTGAACTGAGAGCGTGGAGAACTTACGGAGGTTCAGGATGTAGTGCAGATTATAATAAAGTAGACAATAATACTTTTAAAATCACTGTAACTCTTCAACCATTACAATTGGCCACCAGCGAAGTTAAAGCATCTGCCAAAGAGCGTATCGCCTATCCTAACCCATTTGTGGATGCGGTTACCATTGAGAAAGCCAATGATGTAAGATCAGCAACCATTACTGACCTTTCCGGCATCACAGTGAGAACCATAGAAAAACCGGCTTCTACCCTGCATCTGGGAGATCTGAAAACCGGTGTTTACATCCTGACTTTAACCATGAAGGACGGGTCTGTAAAAAGCTCAAAAATGATCAAGAAATAGGAAACTGTACAATATACACAGTAAAGAACGCGGGCCATTACATGGCCCGCGTTCTGTTTTTATCGTTATAAAAGATCCATTACACTTTCGCTCCGTTTACAAATACTTCATAGCTGATATCCACATTCGGCTCAAGGGTTTTGGAAACCGAACAGTATTTTTCAAATGATAATTCTGCTGCCTTAAGGGCTTTTTTAGGATCAATTGTTCCTTCCAGCATGAATTTAACCAGGATGGATTTAAAAGGCTTTGCATCTTCAACTACTACCCGCTCTCCTTCTACTTCAGCAGTAAAGCCGGTAATTTCCTGCCTCTGTTTCTTCAGAATGGAAACCACATCGATACCGCTGCAGCCTGCCACAGCCATTAACAAGCTTTCCATAGGGGATACTCCCTTAGCTCCCGGCTGCGTTGTATTATCCAGAAGGATTGAATTGCCTTGCGCATTGGTGCACTGGAATAAATAGTCATCATTAATTCTATTGAGTGTTATTTTCATTGTTTGATTTTTTAAGATAATGGAAGAGGAATTTTTTCCCGTTGATGTACTATCGGCAAAATTACAAAATTCCCCTCGCTTTTATCTCAAGATATTTGTTGATGACATCAACATTCAGGTTTTCAGGCAAAGTATACACTGTATAAATTCCATATTTGCGAAGCTCCTGAATAATAAGTTTCTTTTCAAACTCAAACTTTTCGGCTACAATTTCATCGTATATTTCCTGCATGCTTTCAGGATTGCCGTTCAGTAACGTCTGCATTTCCCCATTTTTGAAGAAGACTACTACCAGAAGATGGTTCCGGGCAATTCCCCTGAGGTATTTCATCTGTCGGTTCAGGCCATCGAGCGTTTCAAAATTGGTAAAAAGCAGGATCAGGCTTCTTTGGTTCAGCGTGTATTTTACGTCCTGGTAAAGACGGCTGAAATCACTTTCAAAAAAGTCTGTCTTAATGTTGTACAATGCCTCTGAAATTTTCCTTAGCTGCCCGGATTTATTGTCTGCCGCAATTTTATTTTCCGTCTTCTTGGAAAAGGTCATCATTCCCGCCCGGTCCCCTTTTTTAAGAATAATATGCGAAAGAGCCATAGTTGCGTTAATAGAATAATCCAGCAGGCTCAGTCCTCTAAACGGCATCTTCATGGTTCGTCCGGTATCAATCAGCATAAATATCCGCTGGGACTTTTCATCCTGAAACTGATTGACCATCAATCGGTTGGTCTTTGATGTGGCTTTCCAGTTAATGGTCCTGATATCATCCCCGGGAACATATTCCTTGATCTGCTCAAATTCCATAGTGTGCCCGAGCTTCCTTATCCTTTTGATCCCGCCCAACAAAAACTCACTTTGCAGAGCCATCAGTTCATACTTCCTGAGGTGGATGAATGACGGATAAGAAGGCAGCAATGCATCTTTCTGGAATGTAAACCTTCTGGAAATAAAGCCTACCGGGGAAGAAACATAAATATTCAGGTTTCCGAAACTGTACTCTCCTCTTTCCTTTGGCTCCAGAATATACTGGAAATAACTGTTCCTGCCACGCTCAATCTGCTTTTCAATGAGGAAATCCCTTTTCTGGAATTGAAACGGGATCTCATCAATTACCCGTACATTAAGTGTAAAATTATAGTTGTTCCTGATGTCTACTTTCACGGGATTTTCATCTCCATTGGACAATTTTTCCGGAAGGATTCTCTGTGCAGAAATTCCGTTCTTTTCATTAAACAGCAAGAGGTATTCTACCATAGCAGCCAGAAAACTGAGTAAAAGGACAGCATGTGCCAACCACATTAAAAACGGAAAGAAAAATGCAAAAACATACAGGATGCCCACTCCGATGAGTGCGAAAAAAAAGCGTGTATTGATATAAAGGTTTTTCATTTTTCAGATGTCAGCTTGCAGGCTGCAAATCATAAATTAAACTAAATAATGCGGTTATTACGAAACGGAGGAAGTGTCTTCAACAGCCTGATTTCCAGTGTCCGGATCAACTTGAACCCGCTTCCAAATTATCTCGGAATTTCAATTCCTTCCAAAATCTGCCTGATGATTTCATCGGCCGTAAGCCCCTCCATTTCCCTTTCCGGCGAAACAATAACCCTATGCCTTAAAACGGCGTAACTTGCCTCCTTAATGTCTTCCGGGGTTACAAAATCCCGTCCCCTTAAAGCTGCAAAGGCTTTTGAAGCAGTAAGCAATGCCAAACTGGCTCTAGGTGATGCTCCAAGATACAGGAACTGATTCTCCCTGGTATTAACAATAATTCTGGCGATATATTCTATCAGCTGGGATTCAACAATAATTTCCTTTACGAGTTTCTGATAGTTTTTCAGCTGCCCGGCTGAAATGACACGGTTTACCGCTTCGGTCTTGTCTTCAGCCTTATTTTCATGCTGATTCCTGATGATTTCAATTTCCTGTTTCAGATCCGGATAACTGACATTAATTTTAAACAGGAAACGGTCCAGCTGTGCTTCCGGAAGCCTGTATGTACCCTCATGTTCAATAGGGTTCTGCGTGGCTACCACGAGGAATGGCTCTTCCATCGGATAACGAATGCCATCCATTGTAATCTGCCTCTCTTCCATGACTTCAAAAAGGGCTGCCTGGGTTTTTGCCGGAGACCTGTTGATCTCATCAATCAGGATAAAATTGGAAAAAACAGGTCCTTGTTTAAACTCAAATTCAGAGGTTTTTACGTTGAATACAGACGTCCCCAAAATATCGGAAGGCATAAGATCCGGGGTAAACTGAATTCTGCTGAATCCTACATCAATCGTTCTAGCCAACAGCTTTGCCGTAATGGTTTTGGCTACTCCAGGAACGCCTTCAATAAGTACATGCCCGTTTGACAACAGCGCAGCCAAAAGATGTTCAATCATATTCTCCTGACCTACGATGACCTTTGAAATTTCATGTTTTACCTTTTCAAGGCTGGCCCGAAGCTCAATCATATCAATCCTTGTCTCAAACTGATTTTCATTGTTATCCGGCAGAGCAGGCTGCCCAGGTTCCGGATTCAGGTTTTCAATATTGTCCATATGATATTTTTTTCTGCAGTCTGTATAATCTGTTCAGCCATCATGCCTTGCTATACATTCTCACTGCTATTGTTATATTATTTATGATTTTAAAATTTTATCCAGAAGTGCATTCATTTTTACGAGATCTTCCCTCATAACAGCAGCATAAGGATCCTGTCCTTTTTTAATCAACTCAACTGCTTCCTGAATCATTTCCAAAGGTTTCCCGGTCTTCAGCTGGAGTTTTTTTATAAATTCCTCATCAAGATGCTGGGTATCGATCAGAAGGTCCATCCGTACTTTATTCAGGAAATACTGCGCCTTTTTACCCATCATATCATGAAAATCACCTTCCTGCAAATAAAGGTTCCCAATGCTCCTGATAAAATCAACAGAAGTATTCTTCAAAGGCTCGATTACCGGCACGATCCGTTGTTTCCTTTTTGCATTAAAGAAAATGAACAAAAGCATTCCGCCCAGAAATACCCACCAGGCATATTTCAATGCGGGATTAGAAAAGATAAACCGCATAAAAAACCTGGATTGACCTCCGGTAGTACTTTCCACAAACCAAACGGTTTCACGGTTTTTGAGATAAGACAATACGTCTTCCGCATATCTTGTATTACCCTTTTTCAAGAGGTAATAATTTGTTAAAAAAAGTGGTTCAGAGTGGACATAAATATTCCCCTTCCCGAATCTTGTCTTGATAAAGTTAGCCTGATCTGAATTGTTCTTTTCAACGGTTTTTCCGAGTACTTCAACACCTGGTTTTATATAAGTAAAACCTTTTCCGGAAGGAAACTTGTCCAGTTTTATAAAGTCATTCTGATAAGCCTTATCAGTAAGTTTCAGTACGTTCTGGTCTTCAAAAGACAGCTGTGAGTCATAAAAACCTATACTGTCAGATATTTCCTTGGGCATTTCACTTACAATCAGCATAGCATCAGACCCTGCATTGACCTGGTTCAGGATTGACTTCCATGATTCTGAATCTACCGTTCGTTCGATAATCAGGATATTATGCCCCTCCTTTTTATGTTCATGGTAATAATCGTACGGAGTTTCATCTATTTTTTTCAGATCATTTCCAAACAACTCATTTGCTTCTTCGCTGAATACAAAAAGCCCGAACGGTGATTTTTCATTGACATCAAAGTTCTTACGCCAGTCTGTTGTTTCTTTCTTATTCACTTCAAACAATGCCAGGATCACCATGATAATGATGAAAACAACAGCATATATTTTGAAAGTTTTATTCATGTGGAGATAAGGTTACGGATTAAATGACTGATATTGTTTTTTGAACTTCATATAGCTTTCCTCATCAATGTTGAATTCCCCGTACCAGACGTAGTCAAAAATATACGAAAGATTAAAAAAATCATTCTTGATATGAGGCGCTTTAAGCTCTGAGACATAATCTTTATTGGTCTTTTCGGGATTCCATACAACCAGTTTTTTATCACTCAGTTTTTTCAGGACAAAAAGAAACTGATACCTTACTGCCGAGCGGAAATCACCAGCCCTTTCAAAACCGGCAATGCTTTCAGGAAAGTTGATTTCATGAATATTTTCATGCAGCTCTTCCTGGCTGATGTGCAGATTGCGGTTTTTCTTACTGAAGAAAAAATTCCCGTTTTTCCCCAGGATATACCGGATTATGAAATATAGCAGCAGACCCACCAGGATAATGGCAAAAAGCCGTATCAGGATACTGGCTGTATTGGCAGAGCCCGAAAGAACCTTCTGTCCGAAGATTCCCTGCAGGATACGGTCGATTTTCCTCAGCAGCTTCTGTAAGAATGATTCCCTTGGTTCTGTAGTGGAATAATCGAATTCAGCCCCCTTATATCTTTTCGGGATATTATTACGGAATTTTTTAGGATAGAGCGTATTCTCCGTTACAGGATTTTTACTGAGAATGGAATCTGCACGGTTCATATTCCTGTAATGCCCGGTATTCAAAGAATCCACATAGGCCTCCGCAGCCGGAGGCATACTGTCCTGTTCCTGAGCAGAAATGTACCCCGATAGAAAACAAATTATCAAACCAATCAGAACTTTATTCATGAGTACCAATGGTTTCAATCTCCGCAAGCTCCTTCTGCTGGTGCAGATCCGTTCTACTGTCATAATACATCAGGCCAGAATTTACATACTGCATATTCATCAGCAGTAAAGACATTATAAGCGATATTCCATAGATCATGAAAAATAGCATGCCCAGTCCGCTTCCTAAAGGGTTCTGCTCAAATTCAGCACTGGAAGTGGTAGTGGTTAATTTTATAAAAAACAGGACCATAGGTATAGCGCTAAAAATACTGATCAAAATCTGGCAGATGATCGCCATAATCAGTGTTGAACCCCAATATTTCCAATACGGGGAGTTTTCTCTTCCATTACGGTAAGAAAACTGTGACCGTATAGCATAGCTTAAACTTTCAAAAAAACTCTTGTTGCTGTTGAAATAATCATAGCATAAAAAGTTAATGATATTAATGAGTGTCGGTACAATAAAAAGCAACAGGATCAATCCTATAAAGATCAGTACTAAAACATACGATAACATAAAGATAATAGCAGCTATGGGAAATACTAAAAAATTTAACCCTACATAGAGTACCAGAACTTTTTTAATATTATTTTTAAAATCTGCTATGATGTCGTCAGTACTTACTTTTTCCTGTCCCTCAGATACTCTTTTCATATAAAATACAGGAAAAAGGAAATTGATGGTCATCAATGCTGTTGAAAGGACTAAGAGGACAATCCCGATCACTATGAATAAACCCAGGTTATTCTGGAAATAGTTTTCAAAATAATAGCTCTGGCCGCTGATATTTGATCCGAATATTACCCCGAAGAATTCCCGGAAACCGAAAATGATGAGAATAACCATCAGAATAAGCAACAGGCCATTCAGAAGTATATAATTCTGGAAATAGTTTCTTCCGTAATGTTTGAAAAAACTGAAGGTATCGCTGATAAAGGATCCGAAATCTCTTTTTTTATAAAACTGCATCATGGATCTGGTGATTAATTTTTTTGTTGACTATAGCAGGATAAACAAAGTAATAAAAGCCTATGATGGATAATGATCCAAAAATGATGATCAGGTTCAGAAACAAAGGCATCTCAAGCGCGTGCCTGGTAACATATCCTTCGATAATTCCTGCACACACTGTAAAAGGTATTGTACTTAAAAATATTTTAAATGAATCTCTGAAGCCGTTTTTAAAAGACTGGAACCGGGAAAAAGTCCTCGGAAAAAGAATGGATGCTCCGAGAATAAGGCCGCACATGGCCTCCACTACCATGGAAAAAATCTCGAAGACCCCATGGAGCCAGATTCCCCGTGCACTGTCTTTCAGAGCACCGTAATCATAAAAGAAATATTGAAAGGATCCTAGCATTACACTGTTTGAAAGCAGATAATAAAGCGTTCCTATTCCAGCAAAAATTCCATAGATATATAACTTCGCTCCTACACCGATGTTATTAAAGATGATTCCGGTTGTACTCCCCCATGTAGATCCGGTCTGGTATATCCCTACAGCATTGCCTTTTTTAATATTTTCTATGGTTTCATTTACGTAGCCTTCTCCAAGGATGATATTGACAAAATCTTTATCGTATATGGAGGATATTACACCGATCAGGGTAAAAAGAATAAAAAAAAGGAAGGCGTACAATAGGTACCTCCTATACCGGTATACCAGCAAGGGCACTTCAGTACCGAAAAAATAGGTAATCCTGTTCTGCTCCACTCTCCGGGTCTTATAGATCTTTTGAAAGATCTGTGAAGAAAGATGATTCAGATATACTGTAGTGTTGCTTTTAGGATAATATGTCTGGGCAAAAGAAAGATCGTTGATCAGGTTGATGTACAGTGATGAGAGGTCATCAGGATTTTTTTTGACTTTCCCCTGAATAACCTGTTCAATTCCCAACCATTTTTCTTTATTTTGTTTGATGAAATAAACTTCTCTCATAATTGTAAGGCTAAAATAATAAAAATTATGTCTCAAATTGCGATTAATACCTCACAAAATGTAAATATTAATTTCAACATTGCCAGTGTTGGAGAAAGGATGCTAGCCTTCATTATCGACCTGCTGATCAAAGTGGCGTATGTCATCGTTGTCCTTTATCTTTTCTTCGGTATTCTTGATCTGGGACGCCTGCTGGCCGGGATGGACCGCTGGTCCGTCATAGCCATTTATATTGCCCTTACCTTCCCGGTATACATTTATCCTGTGATCCTGGAAAGCTTAATGGAAGGGCAAACGCCGGGCAAAAAAGTCATGAAGATCCGCGTGGTAAAAATCGACGGATACCAGGCGGGATTCGGGGATTATATGATCCGCTGGGTTTTCCGGATTATTGATACTTCTTTCGCAGGAGTCATTGGGCTGATCTCGATGATTGTATCCAAAAATAATCAGCGACTGGGTGATATGGCTTCAGGAACAGCCGTTATCTCCTTAAAAAACAGCATCAATATTTCCCATACGATCCTCGAGAACCTGAATGAAGATTATATTCCTTCATTCCCCCAGGTAATTGCCTTAAGTGATAACGATATGAGGATTATCAAAGATAACTTTATGAAAGCCATACGGACCGATGACCGGCATGTCATCAATAGGCTTTCTGAAAAAATCAAAAGCATTCTGAAACTGGATATTGATCACTCCAAGATGACCGAAAGACAGTTTATTAATGTCATCATCAAAGATTATAATTATTATACAGGAAGGGACAGCTGAGGAAGAAAGTGGATGGTCAATTTTGCTTTGCAAGTGAATGGTGAATTTTTCCCTGAATCAAAATTGAAAAGCGCAACGAATGACCATTGATGTATTCACAATCTCTTGTCAATAATGAATTTCGCTCAACAAGTGATTAGAGAATAATTTACCGGCAGCAAAAATTGACAAGTGCAGCGAATTGACCATTGACGCATTCACAATCATCTGTCAATAATAAATTTTGCTCAGCAAATGAATGGTGAATAACTTCCTGACAGCAAAGATTGTCAAGCGCAGCGGATTGACTATTGACCATTAAAAATTCATCACATGCCACTTTTCCCGGTGCAGTTTTTGTACTTTCCATGAAAAATAAAGATATGAGGACCGAAAATAATAAATCAGGCAATGGCGGTGTAATCACCCTCAATAATGATATTAAAGAAGTTGGAAGGCTCACTTATACCATATTTCCGGAACAGAACAGGCTGGTTATTTCATTTGTACTTGTTCATCCTGAATTTGAAGGGAGAGGAATGGGTAAATTCCTGGTAGAAGAAGCCATCAAATTCGCCCGTGAAAATAAGTGGAAAGTATATCCGCACTGTTCCTATGCAAGAGCAGTAATGAGAAGGATGCATGATGTAGAAGATATTTTTTTACCTGCGTAATACTTCCCTTAAAAGTATTTCTTCTATATCATCGGGATAATCCACTTGATAATGAAAATCTGAAGCCACCCAGTCTCTTATCTCCTGTTCTTTTAATATTGTAGAATTAGGAATTCCCATTTTGTCCAGTGCACAGGCATTGCATGCCTGCTCATATTGGTTCTGGATAGGGATGACAAATAGTTTCTTATCCATGAAAAGCGCTTCTGCAGGAGTCTCGAAGCCAGCATTGCATAAAATGCCGTTGCAACCTTCAAAGCATTGTAAATATTGGTGTTCATCTATTGGGAACACTTCAACATTTTCTTTAACAAAAGATTGACTGGCATATCTTGAAAACACTTTCCATTGTACGGGTATATTGTGCAGGACACGGATAATGTTCTCATCGGAAAAGCTGGGAAGGTAAACCAAGTAATATCCTTTCTTATCAGGAAGTAGATTCCTGATTTTCTTTCTAATTACAGGCTTTTTGATATTAATATGATACGGTTCAAAATGAAATCCTATCCCCTTTTTAAAAGGAGCATAATATTTCAGGACCAGTTCTCCGAAAAAATCTTTTTTTTCAGGTTTAGGAGTTTCCTTAAAACTCATGGAAGCCTGATGGCTGAGCCCAACCATAGGAAGTCCTTTCAGCCTACAGATCCAGCTGGTTAATGGCTCGAAATCGTTGATGATGAGATCATACCCCGAAAGGTCCAATGACCTGATCACTTGAGCCGCTTTCAGAAAATTATTCTGTGTAAGCGTTTTAAAATAGGATAAACCTCCGGTCTTGTTATATAGCAATGAGATCCCACTGTACCGGAAATTAATTTCAAAGTCTGCTTTTAGCTGTGACTGATGTCCGCTGATCAGTGTATCTACAGACGCATATTTTTTGAGAATAGGGACAATTTCCTGTGCCCTTGCCATATGCCCGTTGCCGGTACCCTGAAATGCATAAAGGATTTTCATAAGGAAAAGCTGGTTACAATTTTCATCAGATCTGCACTATTGATATCCTGGATCTCATCATGCGAATCGTCCTTGAGAAGATGTTTATGTTCATCATAATGGAAAATCTCCCATGTTCCGTCATTGTACTCCAAAGCAGAGAGATTCTCTATCCAGTCCCCGGAATTAAGATAAGTACACGAACCTTTCTTATTGGTCACTTCACGCATCTGGGGTTGATGGATATGCCCGCAGATCACATAGTCATAATGATTATCTATTGCCAGTTCTGAGGCAGTAAGCTCAAAATCCCCAATGTACTTAACTGCTTTTTTTACGTTGTTTTTGATTTTTTTGGAAAATGAATACTTTTCCTTCCCCATCCTTTCGAGAAACCAGTTAACGATATTGTTGATGACAATCAGCAGATCATAGCCTTTTCCTCCAAGCTTGGCAATCCATTTAGAATGCTGTACTGAAGCATCAAAGACATCACCATGGAAAATCCAGGTCTTTTTATGGTTGATGGTGAGGCATAGCTTATTGCATACTTTAAGTTTGCCTAATTCGAAGTCTGTGAATTTCCGGAACATTTCATCATGGTTTCCGGTAATATAGTATACATTTGTGCTTTTAGTAGCCAGTGAAAGTATTTTTTTAATGACTTTCAGATGTGGCTTAGGGAAGTAAGACTTTTTGAACTGCCAGATATCAATAATATCTCCATTTAAGACCAGCGTTCCGGGCTGAACGGAATTAAGATACCTTAGTAGCTCTTTAGCCTTACATCCATAAGTTCCCAAATGAACATCCGATATAACAACCAATTCAACGTTTCTTTTCATACTGATACAAAGAAACTAATTGAAAATTAACTGTATATGAATGCTATATTATATTTTTTACAAAGAGCTCATCATATCTTCTGTGATCTCCATATTATGGTATACGTTCTGTACATCATCATCTTCCTCAAAACGTTCCAGCATTTTCATATTCGCCTTGAACTGATCTTCTGTCACTTCTTTGGTATTGTTCGGGATTCTTTGCAGTTCTGCGCTTTTCGCCTCGATGCCCAGTTCATCCAGCTTATGGGATAGAGATCCGAAATCTTCAAAGGCGGTAGTAATCATCACTTCCTCTTCATCCTTTTCAACATCTTCAGCCCCGCCGTCGATCATTTCCATCTCAAAATCATCCCAGTCCATTTTAATCTGAGCGAGATCGATTGTAAAGATTCCCTTTCTGTCGAAGATGAATGCAAGCTCCCCATTCTTTCCAAGGTTACCGTCGAATTTATTGAAAACAGCCCTGACGTTCGCTACTGTTCTGGTTGTATTGTTAGTGGTACATTCAACAAAAAATGCAACTCCACCCTGTCCGTATCCTTCATAAGTTACCTCCTCGTAATTTTCAGCATCTGCACCGCTGGCTTTTTTGATCGCCCGTTCTACGTTATCTTTAGGCATATTGGCCCCTTTCGCATTCTGGATACATCTCCTCAGGGCAGGATTAGATTCAGGGTCAGGACCTCCTGCTTTTACTGCCAGAGCAATATCTTTGCCTATTTTGGAAAATGTCTTGGCCATCTTGTCCCAGCGGGCCATTTTAGAAGCTTTTCTATACTCAAATGCTCTTCCCATTTCTATATTATAATTTTCAACAAAAATAACTAAAAGTCCATGAAAAAAAAATACCTCCAAAAATTTGGAGGTATTTATTATTCAGAAAAATTAATTATTTTCTTTTTTTAACTACTTTTTTCTTAGTAGTTTTTTTAGCTGGTGCTTTTTTAACCGGAGCATCTTCATAATCTTTCTTCTTCATTGTACTCCATTGAGCATCATCTTCGATAGCAGTTACCACTACTTTTCTGTCTACTTGTCTTTCAGCGTCTGATGCTGTTGCAGGAACAGTAGCTTTAGCTTTACCAACACCTACAGATTTAAGAGCGTTTGGATCTACACCTCTAGCATCTAGGGCAGCAACTACAGCAGCAGCTCTTTCTCTAGAAAGTTTCAGGTTATAAACCTCAGAACCTTTAGCATCTGTTCTACCTTCTAATAAGTAGTGACCTCCGTCAGTTTTGATGATCTCAGCTGCTTTATCCAATGCTGGTTTAGATTCAGGCTTGATGGTAGCTTTGTTGAAATCGAAGTAAACACTTCTGAAGTTCTCTTCAACCTGAGTAGCAGTTACGCTCTTAGGCTTAGGACAACCGTTGTATTCTGGTAATCCAGGAACTGTAGGACAAGCATCATCTTTATCAAGGATACCGTCACCGTCTGTATCTGGCCAAGGACAACCGTTGTTTTCTGCAGGACCTGCAACTGTAGGACAAGCATCATCTTTATCGATTACACCGTCACCATCTGTATCTGGCCAAGGACAACCGTTGTTTTCAACTGGACCAGCTACATCTGGACATTGATCGTCTTTATCTGGAACTCCATCGCCATCAGTATCAGGACATCCTTGGAATTCTGGTAATCCTGGGGTATCAGGACATAAGTCATCTTTATCTAAAATACCATCCTTATCTCTGTCTCTGTTTCCGAATCTGAATAATAGGGAAGCAGAAGCCTGCCAGAAGTTAGCAACGTTAGATTTGTCACCAGGAGTGGATACATAATCTCCCTGAACACCTAAACCGAAGTTTTTAGTTACCCAGAAGTTAGCTCCTGCACCTGTAGAAACTGTAAAGAAGTTTGCTTTACCGTTTTCGTTACCATTTTCACCGTTTGCAACATACTCACCATTAGCATCCGTTCTAGGGAATGAAAGTGCAGTGTAGTCATGTCTCAGGTAGTTTGCACCAACTCTTAAGTAAGGATCAAACCAAGATTCTTCGTTCCAAAGGATACCGGCTGCTTTAGCCTGTAAACCAAGACCTGTCATAAGGAAGAATTCTTTCCCCATATTGAATCTCTTGTTCTCAACGTTCCCTACGGAAGTCTGCCAGTCTACTACAAAACCTTTAGCAACGTTTCTTGCTACGGTAAGTTTAGATAGCGGAGGTGTAATAGAGAAGTTGTTCACATTGAACATTGTCTTCGTAAGATTGTTAGCAGAAAACGTATTACTGAAGTTGTTTCTCTGCGCCATATGGTTTTCCGCATGAGCACCAACCCCGATCAACCACGGATTGTTGGTAGTCTGTGCGAATACAGTAGAGGCAACAGTAAGCGCCAATGCTGAAATTCCTAATTTTAGATTTTTCATAGAATTAAATGATTAAATAATTGATAATGCAAAATAAATATAATTTTTCTTTATACACAAAGTTTTTCAGCTGAATTTTAACTTTTCTTTAATACTCTGTCGAGGTTACGTTTATTTTCTCTATCTTTTATACTTTCCCTTTTATCATAGAGTTTTTTACCCCTTCCCAGCGCAATTAACACCTTTGCTTTTCCTCTGTCGTTGATATATAACTTGAGAGGTATTATGGTGTTTCCTGCATCTTTCAGTTTTTTTTCAAGCTTCTGTAATTCTTTTTTGTGCAACAGCAATTTCCGTTCCCTTTTTGTTTTGTGGTTGTAAAAAGTGCCTAATTTATATTCATCGATCATCATGTTAATGATGTACAACTCCCCTTCTATAAACTGACAGAAGGATTCTGCAATGGATGCTTTGGAAGACCGTAAAGATTTTATTTCCGTACCGGTTAAAACCATTCCTGCTTCCATTTCCTCAAGGATTTCATACTCGAAACGGGCTCTTCTGTTGACTATATTGACTGTCTTTTCAATCTTCATGATCCTAAAAAATTTCTTTAATGAAATATATGAAAAATACGGCTCATTTAAAAACTTGACTATTACATTATTACGATTTACCCAAATTCTTTTCGTATTTTTGCGCCAAATTTACAAAACTATATGTTAACAGTATCTAACTTATCTTTACAATTCGGGAAAAGAGTTCTCTTTGATGAAGTAAACATCATGTTTACCAAAGGAAACTGCTACGGGATTATCGGAGCAAATGGTGCAGGAAAATCTACATTCCTTAAAATATTAACGGGAAAGCAGGACCCGACTACAGGACATGTATCGCTGGAGCCGGGAAAAAGGATGTCAGTACTGGAACAGGATCACTTTGCCTATGACCAGTACAATGTTCTGGAAGCGGTTCTGAGAGGAAATAAGAAATTATTTGAGATAAAAGAGGAAATGGATGCCTTATACGCCAAAGAGGATTTCTCTGATGAAGACGGAATCAAAGCTGGCGAGCTGGGTGTGATCTATGATGAAATGGGCGGATGGACCGCTGAATCTGATGCACAGACCATGCTTTCCAATGTGGGCATCAAAGATGATATGCATTGGCAGATGATGAGTGAGCTGGAGAATAAGGACAAAGTAAAAGTCCTTCTCGCACAGGCACTTTTCGGGAATCCGGATGTACTGATCCTGGATGAGCCTACCAATGACCTGGACATCGAAACCATCTCGTGGCTGGAGGATTTCCTTGCCGATTATGAAAACACGGTCATTGTTGTATCCCACGACCGTCACTTCCTGGATACCGTATGTACCCACATCGGTGACCTTGATTATGCAAAACTGAATCTTTACACGGGTAACTACTCTTTCTGGTACCAGGCTTCCCAGCTGGCAACCAAGCAGAGAGCACAGGCCAATAAAAAAGCGGAAGAAAAGAAGAAGGAACTTCAGGATTTCATCGCACGATTCAGCTCTAACGTAGCGAAAGCAAAACAGGCTACCGCTAGAAAGAAAATGATCGATAAACTGAATATTGATGATATCAAACCTACTTCCAGAAGGTATCCTGCCATTATTTTCGAAATGGAAAGAGAAGCGGGAGATCAGATTTTGGACGTTAAAGGCCTTGAAAAAACAAAAGACGGAGAATTGTTATTCTCAAACGTCGATCTGAACCTTAAAAAAGGGGATAAGGTTGCGGTTTTGTCTAAAAATTCATTGGCGATCACAGAATTTTTTGAAATCCTGGCAGGAAACACTGAAGCAGACAAAGGAAGCGTTGCCTGGGGAGTTACCACTACTCAGTCTCACATGCCTTTAGACAACACGAATTTCTTTCAGGAAGATTTAAGCCTGGTAGACTGGCTAAGACAATTCACGAAAAACGATGAAGAACGTCATGAGGAATTTATGAGAGGATTCCTGGGTAGAATGCTTTTCTCAGGGGATGAAGCTTTGAAATCATGTAAAGTACTTTCCGGGGGTGAAAAAATGAGGTGTATGTTCAGCAGGATGATGCTTCAGAAAGCCAATGTTCTTTTACTGGACGAACCTACCAACCACCTGGACCTTGAAAGTATCACGACCCTGAACAACTCATTGTCCAACTTCAAAGGAAACCTTTTACTGGCCTCTCATGACCACGAAATGTTGTCTACAGTCTGTAACAGGATCATTGAACTGACGCCTAAAGGAATCATCGACAGGGAAATGACCTATGATGAATACCTTGCTGATAAAAAAGTAAAAGAACTGAAGGAAAAGATGTATTCTTAATCCTGAATTCTTGAAATGTACAGAAACCTCAAAAATATTTTTGAGGTTTTTTTATGTCTTATGTCGCGATCTTATGTATTTCTTTTGTTTATCTTAGAATAAAATTAAAGTATGAAAAACATATTGCTGCTGATCATCTTTACTATGTTTTCCGGGGGTGTACATGCCCAGGAAAATGATGTCCGTTACCAGCCAAAACCCTATGTTGAAATCAGGCATCCTGAATGGTCAAAGAATGCAACGATTTATGAAGTCAACATCAGGCAATATACGCCGGAAGGAACTTTCAAAGCCTTTGAAAAACATCTTCCCCGCTTAAAAAAAATGGGGGTTGATATCATCTGGCTGATGCCGGTGCATCCGATAGGAGAACTTAACCGCAAAGGTAAACTGGGCAGCTACTATTCTGTGAAGGACTTTAAAGGGATCAATCCTGATTTCGGCAGTTTGGATGATTTTAAAAACCTGGTCCGCAAAATACACAGCATGGGAATGCACGTTATCATCGATTGGGTGGGGAATCATTCTGCATGGGACAATCCCCTGACCAAAGAGCATCCTGACTGGTACACGAAAACGAGGGAGGGAAAGTTCCAGCCTACACCATGGTACGACTGGGATGACGTGATTGATTTTGATTACAATAATCCTGCTTTCAGAAAGTATATGACTGATGCGCTCAAATATTGGGTCTCTGAAACCGATATAGATGGTTTCCGCTGCGATGTTGCCGGATTTATCCCTGTTGACTTCTGGGAAAATGCCAGAACGGAGCTGGATCAGCTAAAACCTGTTTTCATGCTTGCAGAATGGGAATCCAGGGATCTTTATAAAAAATCTTTTGATATGACATATTCGTGGACGCTTTGGGATAAACTGAAGCTGGCCACTGTTGAGAAGAAGGGCGCTCCGGCTCTGTTTGAATATATGGCCCATGATGTCAACAGCTTCCCTTATGACTCCTACCGGATGACCTTTACCGATAATCATGATAAAAATTCCTGGGAAGGCAACCAGTTTTCCAATTTCGGGAACGGGCTTGAAGCAGCCATGGTCCTTTGTAGCACCGTCAACGGAATGCCTCTGGTGTACAGCGGACAGGAAGCGGGGCTAGACAGGAGCCTTGCTTTTTTTGACAAGGATCCTATCGGCTGGAAAGAACATCGATTTGCCGGCATTTATGAAACCTTATTCAAACTCAAACACAGCAATCAGGCGCTGTGGAATGGCCGTTGGGGCGGCGAAATGGAAAGGGTTCATAATGACAATATGAATAACATACTGTCATTCTACAGAGAGAAAAACGGAGATGCGGTAATGACCATTATTAATTTCTCCGATAAAGATGCAGAGGTTAAGCTGGACACCCAATATTTTAAAAATACTTATAAAGAACTGTTTTCGGGTACACCTTATATGATTTCAGAAAATAAAACCCCAATGAAACTGAAGGCTTGGGAATACAGGGTTTTAGTTAAAACTAAATAGGCAGGAATCATATCAGGCTCCTATGAAAAATTGTTTAAGCAAATTATATTTCCTTAAGTGTGGCGAATGAGTTTGTATTAAAATAGTTGACCTTTACAACGGTTAATTATTTAGGTTATCAGCCCACAAAAAAATTGATGTATTGTCTTAACCTGATTAAAAAAGAGCCTCTGGCAGGCAACATGGGCTTTTAAAAAAATGAAAGCAAAAAAAATTTCCCTATTTTTGTGAAATGAGTCAAAAATGGATTTACAAGCCTGAACCCGATGAGGAAATCGTGGATGGACTAAGTTCGTCACTTGGTTTTGGAACTTTTGAATCTAAACTTCTCGTACTGAGAGGAATTGACAATTATCAAAAGGCCAGAGAATTTTTCAAACCGAATTTAAACGACATCCACAACCCTTTCCTGATGGCAGATATGCAAAAAGCGGTTGAACGCATTGCTAACGCCATTGAAAACGGAGAAAAAATACTGATTTACGGAGATTATGATGTGGACGGAACCACTGCCGTGGCCCTGATGTATCTTTACCTCAGCAAAATTGTCCAGAAAAAATACCTGGATTATTATATTCCGGACAGGAATTCTGAAGGATACGGTATTTCAACGGAAGGTATTGATTTCGCCCGCGACAACGGATTTTCTTTGATCATTGCGCTGGACTGCGGGATCAAGGCCATTGACATGATTAATTATGCAAAAGAAGCAGGAATTGATTTCATCATTTGCGACCATCACCTTCCGGGAGAAGAAATTCCTGATGCCGTTGCCGTTCTTGATCCTAAACGGGCAGACTGCCGGTATCCTTTTAAGGAACTTTCAGGATGCGGGGTCGGCTTCAAACTCTGCCAGGGATTGAATACCATTTACAGGATTCCTGAAGCCGAATTATTTGAACTGACTGATCTTCTAGCCATTTCCATCGCTGCTGATATCGTATCGATGACCGGTGAAAACCGTGTATTGGCTAAAATGGGCCTTAAGACACTGAGGAAAACACGTAATCTAGGTTTGAGACTGCTGATTCCGGATGATAAACTTTCTCATTTTGAGATCTCCAATATTGTTTTTGAAATTGCCCCTAAAATCAATGCTGCCGGAAGGATTTCGCATGGTAAGGCTGCTGTTGAGCTCATGGTTTCGGATAACCTGAAACACGCCCATCAGATCGTTAATGATATCATGGACCTGAATGATGAAAGGCGCGAGCTGGATATGAATTCTACCCTGTCTGCGCTGAACCAGATCATCGAATCCCAGCAGGAAAGCCGGCTTACAACTATTGTTTACCATCCTGAATGGAACAAGGGCGTTATCGGTATCGTAGCCTCAAGGCTGATTGAAACGTATTACCGTCCTACACTGGTTTTCACAGACGGAAACAATGGAGAAATGGTTGCTTCCGCACGATCCGTTGCCGACTTTGATGTGCACGAAGCCCTGGACCTGTGCTCCGAATACTTCCTGAAATTCGGCGGACATCATGCTGCTGCAGGACTTTCTATGGAAAAGGAAAAATTTGAGGCATTCAAAGAAAAATTTGAACGCATTGTATCAGAAAAGATCAAAGATCACCAGAAAGAGCCATCAATAACCATAGATTCGGAAATCCACATCGATGAAATCAACCGGGAGTTCATTAATTTCCACAGGAAACTGGCGCCTTTCGGCCCTCATAATATGAAGCCTATCCTGGCTTTAACCAAGCAGAAGGTTTCCGGATATATCAAAACGATGGGGAAAGACAATAATCACCTGAAGTTTTATATCAAACAGGAATCTACCGGAAGGAGTATTGAATGCGTAGGCTTCAAGCTGGGACAGTTTGCCGATGACTTCAGGACTAAAAGTTTCGACCTTGCTTTTACACTGGAAGAAAACCACTGGAAAGGCAATGTGACACATTACCTTAACATCAAGGATGTAAAATTCAGTGATTAAATATAAATTCAATACGTTTCAACCGCTGTATCAGCTAATAACCGTTTTTTGCTGGTACAGTCCATCATAAAACCCATGAAAAAAATCGGTTTGTTTTTCGGATCATTCAATCCTATCCATATAGGCCACCTGATCCTGGCTAATTATATCCTGGAAAATTCTGATATGGATGAGCTGTGGTTTGTGGTAAGCCCTCAGAATCCTTTTAAAGATAAAAAAACCCTGCTCAGCGACCACAACAGGCTTGACATGGTTCAGCTTGCGGTAAAGAACTATCCGAATATGCGGGCTTCCAATATAGAGTTCTCTTTACCGAAGCCCAGCTATACTGTTGATACGCTAACCTACCTTCATGAAAAATATCCTGAGCACTCTTTCAGCCTGATTATGGGTGAAGATAACCTCGGCAGCCTCCACAAATGGAAAAATGCGGATCTCCTGGTGGAAAATCACCACATTATCGTGTATCCAAGAGTATTTGAAGGAGCAAAAAAAGAATCCGTATACGGCAACCACACCAATATTTCAATGATTAAAGCTCCTGTGATCGAACTTTCTGCTACGGAAATCCGGGCCATGATTCGGGAGGGTAAAAATGTGAGGCCGATGCTGCCGCCGGAAGTCTTCGAATATTTGGACGGAAGCAGTTTTTATAAGTAATTTTGCAATGAAAAGGTTTGAGCGGATATCGCTCCGGCTCTTCAAGACCTTAATCATTCAATTATGAATTTCATAGAAAAATTTTTTTCAAAATATCCCAAAGAAAAACTGATTAAATGGTTCAAGCAGATTTGTCTTGCGGAAGCAATCTCATGGTTTTTCTTATTTACTGCCATGACCTGGATCCGTATAGATCCCAACGGAGTAGTTCCCATCATTTACATCAGTACCATCGGCAGTATTCATGGGCTCTTTTTCTCACTGTACCTTCTGTTTTTACCTTCGATAAGAAAAATATATCTCTGGGATGATGAAGACAGTGTTTTTTCACTAATTGCAGCATTCTTTCCGTTTGCAACGATCTGGATTGATAAAAGCCTGGCTAGATTTGACAGAGAATAAAACAAAAAAGGACTAACAAGGTCCTTTTTTTTATGAAAACATCTCAAATACTCTCTGAAGATGTTCTGTTGCTATGACTTTTAATCAACTTCCAGCACTCTTCTCTTGATCAATTATAAAATTATTTATCTCTCAATGTAATATTTTTTCATGTAAGATTGTCTTTTCAATACAGAATTGACAAGCATCAACTTTTAATTAAAATTTTAACAACTGATAATCAATTCATTAAATATAAAGCAAAAATATTTTAAGTACTTTGTATTGCATGATACTAAAATTAATATATATCTTTGCAATGTTAGATAATAAAAAATACAAGCTATTAAATAAATTTATAATCATGAAAACGACCATTCTCATTGCTGCTATATTCTTCACCGGTTTTACTTTTGCCCAGGAGAAAAAAACCGATTCTGTAAAAACAAAGTCTATTGATGAAGTAACCATCACCAAACAGGTATTTAAAAAGCAAAGCGACCGCTTTGTTTATGATGTAGCTGCTTCGCCAGTATCCAAAGGCAACACGACTTTTGACCTTCTGAAACAGATGCCTCTGCTTTCTACCACAGATGATAAAACATTAAAGATTGCCGGAAAGAACAATGCTCTGATTTACATCAACGGAAGAAAGACCAATATGGATGCAGAGTCCCTGGTACAGTTCCTTAAAAACACACCGGCTGAGAATATTCAGAAGATTGAAGTGATTACCGTTCCGGGGAGTGAATATCAGGTGGAATCCTCTGACGGCATCATCAATATCATTCTGAAGAAGAGAATGAGCGACGGAACCAGCGGAACCATGAGAATGTCCAACAGCCAGAATAAATACAACGCAAGCCAGGCCAGCTTTTCCGTAAATTACCGTAAAGATAAGCTGGGCATCAGCTCAAGCCTCAGCGGAGGAGAAAACATTAACCCACAGGCTTACATACTGAAAAACGGAACAGGCAATATCAGGAATGAATCTGTAGGAAACATTGATGACCCGAATAAAAATATCGGTGGCTACCTGAATGTTGATTATCAGCTGAACGATAAAAGCAATCTGGCTCTTTCATGGAATTCCTGGGCCAACAAAAGTTATAATTCCACCATCGACCTTTTAAACACCATTACCCAGTACAGCAACGGAAACCTGATTTCCACCAATTACACCCGTACAAAAAATAAGGAGGATGCACGCAATTACAACAATTCTGTGAACCTTAACTATGAACTGAAACTGGATTCACTGGGCAGTAAGCTTAATGTGAATGCAGCATACCTCAACTACAAGCGGTTCCAGTACTCCGATAACAAGACCATGCTGCCCGGTACTGCAAATGACTTTTCACTGATCAGTAAAAAAATCATCCAGAATATTCCGCAGCTCATCAATAATTTTTCCGGAACGGTAGATTACATCCAGAAATTCAAACATGATTTTACCTTCTCTGCCGGTGGTAATTTCAACAAGACCAAAACAGATAACGATACCCGGAATACCACTTTCAGTTACAGCTATAATGATGACGATACATTACTGAATACACAGACAAAGGAAGATCCGAATCACTTTATTTATGATGAAAACATTTATGGCCTTTACGTGACCTTCGAAAAGAAATTTTCTGATAAGTTTTCCGGAAAAGCCGGTGCCCGATATGAAATTACCAGCAGCCTCGGGACTTCGGATAATGCAAAACAGCCGGAATACCAAAAAATTAAACGCAACTACCAGAACCTGCTCCCTTACCTGAGTTTCAACTATGCCATCAATGATAAAAACAATCTTTCCTATTCATTTTCGAGCAGAATGAGAAGACCAAGTTTCTGGGAGCTGAATCCGGTAAAAAACATCATCACCGAAAACAATTATACCCAAAACAATCCTTTTGTAAAAGCAGCCTCTACCTATAATCAGGAGCTGACCTATATGTATAAGAATTCTTATTTCCTGATCTTAAACCACTCGCTGTTTAAAGATGTTATCACACAGGTTCCTTTGCAAAGGACGTATATGGAAAACAATATTGAAAAAGTACAGCTGGCCTATATCAGGACCAATTTCGGGACCAAGCAGGAAATGTCTGCAATGGCCGGAATTCAGAAAACATTCTTTAAAGGCTACCTTACTACGAACTTCAACGCAGGGTTCCAGCATAACATCAATAACGGGACACTCAATATTGATCCTACTACAGGTCAGGTATTCGATACCTATACCAATAAAACCAAATCTACGAGCTTAATGATACAGACGAATAACACGATCCGGCTGGATAAGAACAAATCCTGGTTCCTCGGCGTGAACTACTTTTTCGTAGACCGCCAGCAAATAGAGCTTGGATTGCTTAAAAATCTCATGAGCCTTGATATCAGTATCAAAAAAACCTGGAACGACTGGACCTTTGCCTTAAACCTTGAGGATGTACTACGCACCAATATTATAGTAATAGAAGACACACAGGCTAACGGGAACTATAATTACATCCGTAATGACCAGTACAACAGGGGGGGTACATTCAGCATCACCTATAACTTCGGAAATAAAAAGGTGAAGAAAGTACGGGACATCGAAGGAGCTTCCGATGCCATCAAGAGCAGAACACGGTAAGAATTATCATTCTTCATATCAATTATTTTGTTATGACCTGTCGGTGAATTCCGGCAGGTTTTGTTATCTTTAAGAGTATGGAAAGAAATATCATTTTTATGATCGGATTTGTTCTGGCAGCTTTTCAAATCAGTTGTAAGGACAACAAGATAACACCGGGTAGTGATGCCTCATTTATAAAAAAAGAGAATGTTCTGTATGATGAAAACAGGAATCCGGAACTTACCATGGATCTGTATATTCCGGAAGAGCACTCTCATAAAGACAGAGATGTATTTATAATCATCCATGGCGGTGGCTGGCGTGGCGGCAATAAGTCTGAGCTGACATTTTTCACACTGTCCATGATGCAGAAATTTCCGCATTCAGTTTTTGCCAATATCAATTACAGGCTTGCCTCAACATCAAGGTATGCATTGCCTAATCAGATTGAAGATATCAGAAGTGCGATGCACTACCTGGAGAAGACATTGAAGTTCCAGCCAAGGTTGATCCTTCTTGGAAACAGTGCGGGAGGCCATCTTTCCATGCTGTATGCCTACAAGTTTGATCGCAATAAAAAAGTAAAAGCAGTTATCAATATTGTCGGCCCTGCTGATCTGTCTGATCCGGGTTTTAAACGCTATGATGATTATTCCTTTCTTAAAAGCCATCTTGTGGATCCAAAATATACCTCTGCATCACAGATGATATTTGCCAGTCCTATAGCATGGATCAACAATCATTCTGCTCCTACCCTTTCCTATTACGGAATCAACGACCAGGTAGTTCCTGTTACGCAAAAATCCATCCTGGATTCTGCTCTTAGCAAAAATAAAGTTCTCCATGAGTCCTATGAATTTACCGGAGGCCACTCGGATTGGTACCAGAATGAGAATGGAAAATTCCTAATCGGGAAGATAGAGGATTTTTTGAAGAAACTTTAAGTTAGATTCATACTAAATATTACCAGGCAGAACAGAATCTTATAAAAGAAAACCATCACTTTTGGCGATGGTTTATAAGTTTGACTCTATTTTCCGGTCAATAATATTACTTATTCCGATTTCACAATCTCCGTACGCTCGGAAATCCCATTGGCGTTGAATGCTTCAATCTGGAAATAATAGGCATCGGTACGGTCAGCACCGGTAAAGAAATATTCATTTTTTCCGTACACCATGATGCTTCCATACATTTTATCCGGGGATTTGCCCCAATAGATTACATAGCCGTCTGCATCAGGATTTTGCTGCCATTTCATCCAGATGCTTCTCCGCTCTCCGTATTTTTTCGGGTCTGCCCGGAGAGGAACAAAATTATGTACTTTAGCCGGAACTGCACCAGATCCTTTTCCAAAAACCCTGAATCCGCTTAATGCAAATTTTCCGGTTGGCATTTTCAGGTTTTCCATTTTCAGGTACCGGGCCTGTACTGGCTTTTCGAGCTCTACATAATCATGCGGGATATCTTTTGTATTTTTGCTTTTATCCACAATGACCTTCCATTTTCTTCCGTCATCGGAACCGTAGATTTTATACTGATGCATCTTTCCAAATGTCTTGCCCATAAATTCTGCATCCTGATCAGCATAGTTAATCTGAATCGCATTGATGGTGGAAATTTCTCCCAAATCCGTCTGAAACCATTCCCCTTTATCACCCGTTTTTGCACTCCAGTAGGTTTTTATATCTTCATCCACAGCATAATTGGGTTGGTAGCCTCCTAAAGTAGATGATACCTGCACCGGCTTATTGTAGTTCAATAACATCCAACCTGCAAATAATCCTTTAGAAAAATCCTTTCCTTGAGCATATTGCGGCAGGAAAGTAGGATAATCGCCGTAGGCCGTATTGCAATACATCACATCATCCTTGTCGAATCCTGCCGGCCAGATGCCCAGCCTTCTTTCAAAATTATTTTTCGTAGATATAAAAATGGTTGAAATATGCCACCAGTTTTTATAGTTGTCCTCAAAGGTGGCTCCATGCCCCGCTCCTCTGGCAAAACCTCCGGGTTTATAGGAAAACGGATTGTGCTGCTGATATTCAAATCCCTCCAGAGGATTCTTGCTGACATACACCCCATCCGAATAGCCGCTGAATTCGGTAGCGGGGGCACCATACTGCATATAGTATTTGCCGTTGTGTTTCGTCATCCATGCTCCCTCTACAAATGGCTGCAGGAATACATTGTCGTTATATTCCCCGAATCTTTCCCATCCATGGTCTTCAGGTTTTAATTTCACGATGGGTTTTACAAAACCTTCAGACTGCAAAGTTTTTACTTTCACTTCTGTTCCTAACAAAGGCCATTCATTACTGGATCCCCAATACAGATACAGCTTGTTTTTATCTTCGTCATAATGGAAAGCAGGATCCCAGGCTCCTACTTTTAAAGTATCAACAGCGATTTTCCAATCGTCTTTGGTAGGATTCGTACTTTTCCAGATCGGGAAATCCTGTTCCCAGGTAGAACCGAAAACATATAAAGTATCCTTCATTTTCCACACCGCGGGAGCATTAAGGTCGTGGATGTATTTATTATCCCTCAGGAATTTCCTTTTTACGAATTTCCAGTCCAGCATATCATCACTGTACCAGTAGCCTTCCTGATTGGTAGAAAACAGGAAGAGTTTACTTTTAAAATTGACAATCACCGGATCTGCAGTAGCCCGATGTTTTCCCTGTTTTGAAAATACTTCGAAAGGAGTGTAACCATAATCGATATTGATGGGGTTACAAAATGTTTTTTGCTGGGCACTAATAAACATGCTTAACAAAACCATTAAAGAAAAAAAGTATTTATACATCCTCATTGTTTTACGTTGAACACAAATTTAGACAACTTTTTTCGGTTTTTTCCATATAAATCCATCCAACAAATAATGGGTAAGCTGAGGAACAGCAAGTAAAGGAACCAAAAATGGGAAAAGATATCCCAAAGAAATCAATCCGAAAGAAATGTGTTCTTTCCAGACCAGCACTTCCCAAAGAAGTTCTTCGAAAAAAGCACATCCTATGATAATTAGGATAAAGAGAATAATCCCAAAAGATCTTTTAAATAGAGAAAGCCTGTGGGTTCGTGGAATTTCTTTCTGATATATTTCCCTTATATAGATTAAAGCAATGTAAGGTACTCCATGCGAGATTACATTAAGAAGAGTGAATATCACATCACTATTAAAATATATGATACCAAAATACCAGGACAGATAAGTTCCTGTAATTAAAGCTATTTTAGGAATATTCCAACAGCCTTTATTGATACTGCTCTTAACAGTTGTAAATATCCATAAGAGTAAAATGCTATTGTATAGGCCTGTAAAATAGGGCAGGACTCCTGATAAATTTTTAAACCAATGGAATTCATTTGAAACGAACCAGTTGAATGCTCTGGGAGTGCTAAACCAATATAACATTGGATAGATGGTTGCCGCATAGACAGCTATACCATCTATTTTTTTGTTCCAGCCTGCCGGTTCAAACCGGGCATAGATCCGCATAAAACCATATTGCTGTCTGATGAAATGAAATACGGCAATTAATGCAAGGCCCGACCAGAATATAAGGCTCCCGAACTGATAAAGCAATATCCCCAATAGCCAGCTCAATAACGGCATTCCCCAATACAAAAGCCTTCTTCTCCGAACCTCTTCTTTATTGAAATACGTTTTAAACAAGGTAGAATACACATGCGCAACATCTACAAATACAATTAGTAAAAGCCAGGTATAAAATGAATAGTAACTTTCAAGCTCCTGAATTGATTTCTGGAAGAGAAAAATAACCAGCAATATAAGGAAAGGTGGTGAAAGAATCATCCAGCTATCCGTTTTAGCATTATGGATCCAGGGTTGTTTCATAGCATTTCCTGGGCTGCTCGGAGGCCCTGGTAGAAAGATTCTTCAAAAATAGAAATTCCGGAGAGATCACTGTGGGCAAAAAATACTTTTCCTTCCAAAGGTTTCCTTGCCTCACGGGTATGAGTACCAAAAATCTGACCGGGAACAGGGGCAATCATCGCGTGACCTATTTTGTGAAACTGCATTTCGATAACAAATTTCTCAATCTCCGGATGGGCTTTTTTAAGGTCTTCCAATACAAGATTTTTCAGCTCTGCATCCTTCATAGAATACAATTTTTTCCTTGCTTTCCTACAATCCGCTGTGGAAAAACTTCTGTAATAAGTAATGACTTTTCCTCCCATAATCTGTTCCACACTTTGGTGCTGATCATAAATATACCCTAATCCCTCTGAACCATAAATCACATTATCCCAGGCCAATTCATTATCACCTCCGAATTCATTTTTCAGTATAATTGTTGTCAATAACCATGGAACATAATGGAAAGAGGGGTTCTGCTTCTTATTTAGGATCCTGCTATTTACAAACTGAGGTGTTGCCATCAGTACTTTTTCAGCCACAATTTTTTTTGTTTTTTGCTGAGTGCTGTCAAAACTCAAAACCTCAACAGAACCTTCGTTTATTTTTATATCATAAACTAAATGCCCAATTAAATGTTTTCCCTTTGTATAGCGTGATAAATGTTCTGCAAGCCTGGCATTTCCTTCAGGCCAGGTAAAAACCTGTTCTTTGTACCCTTTACTCCAGTTATTCTTTCGCCCTGCAAAATAATGTATTCCAGCCCAGGCTGAAACATAATCAATCCCTAAACCGTAATCATCCCTACATGAGTAATCAAGCAGCCAAAGCAATTCTTCTGACTTGAAGCCTTCATTTTCCAGATAATCCCTAAAGTAAATTGTTTCGAGCTTCATCGGATCGGGTTCTTTTGACGAATCTTCCAGTGGAATAGCGAACCAATATTTACCTTCAGCATCTTTTTTGGTCCGGTAGTTATCCATCATGCTGAAAAAACGATTGATCTCATTTTTTACAGCCTGAGAAAGTCCAGATTGCGGTACAAGATCATTCTGCCAAATATTTTTGTAAAAAAGCCTTTCCTGCTGTGGAAAAGTCATCTGGTATTCATCTAATACCGGCTCACCCTGGTCATCATCACTCTGATAAATTCCACATTCTTTCAGGAATTGAATGATTTCTGTATTTTCTTTATTAGGCAAAGGAAGATAGTGGGCACCTAACGGGAATTTTGAATATTCGTTTTGTCCATTGGAAGAATTACCTCCTAAATGATTTTCCATTTCCAAAAGCATGTATTCATCCTGGCCGTTCTGATGAAAAAACCTGCATGCTGAAAGTCCTGATATGCCACCTCCTACGATAAGATAACGAATATAGATTTCTTCTGACACTGCCGGAAAATCTTTAGCCCAAAGCCGATGTCCCAAAATATGATTGGTTCCAGTGATTTTTAATAATAGTGATTTTGCCTTTGTACTGCAATACTGCAGAAAAGGAAGCATAAGACTGCCAAAGAAAATGATCCTCAGAAAGCTTTTCCTACTGTACTTTACCCCATTCTTCATCAAAATAACGTACTAATATCTGATTATCTAAACGATTGACTTCTATATCATCAGCTTTCATATCTTTGGTGAAGTATGTCCATTGATGAAAGTTATAATCATAAAATTTAAGATTAGGAAGCTTCCTATATAACTTTTGGTTTAAAGGCTTAAATGATGCTAATGTAAATCCCCATTCACCGAATGAAGGAACATAGGTATGATAGGCATCAGTAAAAGGAAATACCTGATGAACCGTTTTTTCAATGCACCAGAAAGATTTTGGTGCAAAGTAGGGAGAAGTGGTCTGTATAACAATTTTGGTATCCGGAGTGGTCAGTTTTTCAAGTTCTTTGTAAAACTGTTGTGAGTAAAGTTTTCCCAAGCTATAATTGGAAGGATCCGGAAAATCTATTATGATCACATCCCATTTCTGCTTGTTCTCCTTCACCCAGATATAAGCATCTTTATTAATGATAGCCACTTTTGGATCTGATAATGAATTCTGATTCAGCCTTCGCATCGTTTCATTATTTTTAAAAAAACTTGTCATTTGCTCATCCAGATCCACCAGCGTGATATGTCTTACATCTCTGTATTTTAAAAGTTCGCGAACGGCAAATCCGTCACCTCCACCCAGAACCAGAATATTGCGAATGTTTCGGGCCATAGATAATGCAGGATGCACCAACGCTTCGTGATATCTGTATTCATCAGTAGATGAAAATTGCAGATTATTATTCAGGTAAAGCCTGAATTCTCTGTTGTTCCGGGTCAGAACAATTCTCTGATACGGGGAACTTTTCGTAAATATTATATTCTCACCATACAGCTTTTCCTCTGAATAAGATAAAAGTCTATCTGAAAAAATGAACAATACAAGCAATAAAAGGAAAGCGCCAATGGCTTTAAATTTTAAGGAAACCGGACTAGAAAGTTCTCTCTTCAGATAAAAACATAAAAATATAGCAATAGAAATATTGATTAGCCCAAAAAACAAAGGTGTTTTTACAATTCCCAGATGAGGAATGAGCACCAAAGGAAACAGGATCGAGGCCAGCAATGCTCCGATATAATCGAAAGCGAAAACGTTGGATACCAAGTCTTTAAACTGCACCCTATCTTTGAGAATATTCATAAGAAGCGGGATTTCTACTCCTACCAGACATCCCGTACAAAAAACAAATAGGTATAAGACTCCTTCAAAATGAGAAAGTGTATTGAAAAGAATAAATAAAACCACAGCACTGATCCCACCAACAATACCTACCAGGATTTCAATCTCCACAAATTTATCAATAAGATTTCCCTTAATGTATTTGGAAAGATAAGAGCCCACGCCCATTGAGAAGAGATATACTCCAATTATGAATGAAAACTGTTTCACGGAATCTCCTAGCAGATAACTTGCCAATGCACCGGCCACCAATTCATAAATAAGACCGCAGGTAGCAATCACAAATACGGAAAACAGCAGTAATAATTCCAAAGGAATCCTGTTCTTATCCATGAATAGCAGCACTTATAATGATGGAAATACCTATGATGAACGCACCGAAAATAATGGCCAAGGCCACATTTTTATTGTGCGCAATCTCATACCATGTTTTTTCCGGAGTCAGTTTTTCAATAATAAAATAACACACCAGCAGTATGGCAATTCCTAAAAAGGAATATAGTACTGAGTTGATAATAGGTAAAAAATAAATTTGCTCCATAACTATTTATTTGTGATAATATCTTGATCCATAAAAGCCAGCCCTGGAAGAATGGCCTCTAACTGTACCGTCACGGTAATGTTCTGTTTTAGCACAGTCGCATAATTGATTCCCACTAAATGTGAGATATACGAACAAGCTTAGGAAAAAGGCTCCTATAGTACATAACAGCCAGTTCTCTTTGATGTATTGAGCTATCTTTTTCATTATTATGATTCTGGATATGGTGAATTAGAGCTGTTTTTCCATTTATATTTTTCAAATGTTCTTCTTCCGAAAAAACATATAATGACAAATGTTACAATAAGCATGAGCACGATTCCGAAATTCCAAAAAGAAACAGGAAGCCATTTTGCAGTAACCTTTACAGAACGATTCGTATCATTTACAGAGCTTGTAGAAATCAAATTGGCATTAAGCAATGAGTCAATATTTTTTTTATAAAAAGTTTCATGAGTGAGTTTGCCTATAGTTGAAGAAGAATCTTTAGCTAAAATATCAGCATTTGAAAAAGTCATCTTTTCCAGGGAATTATTATCTGTAACTGTAATAATTCCATATTCATTCCTTCTTAAAGACAATTTATTATCTGATGTCGTAAAGCCTGCAGGCAAAGACGACTCGATAGGTTCTTGCCTTTCTGCCGAAATCAGGAAATGGTATCTTCCCGGTGCTATGCCACAGAAATTAAACTCTTCGTTTTTACCACCTTCACTCCAGCTTTCACCATCTTCATATCCGTGATATTCTTCGATATCTTTAGATGTATAGATGATTTCATTGTTTCCTTCGTTTACTAGGCTCAATCCCACACTTGCCCATGAATTATCAACTTCAGAAAAAAGATATACTTTAAGAGGTGCAGAACCCCCTTTCAGGTGAAAAGTTTTACTGACCAATTCTTTCTCTTTTACATCCTTAAAACTGATGTTCTGTTCAAATATTATTTCATTCGACCTGGTAGCCACCACATAAAACTGGATAAAACAAATGAACAGGGCAAAAAACGCAAAAATATTAATGCACTGCCTGAAATTGATATAGAACGGCTGAACTATTCCTATTCCAGAATAATTGGGAAGTGAAGAGATTTTAAATGCTTTTTTTACCCGAAATCTTGAAATATGCTTTCCGGAAAAAAATTCATTGCTGCTTCCCGATTGTTCATGAGAAATCATATTTACCCCATTCACATATTCTTTATAAGTAGCAATCGCAAAATAAAGCCGCTGATCAAATATTCCGGCAGCTGCGTGAATATGGCATTGCGTGGTTTCGTACCATCTATATTTGCGGCCGGACCATTCAGCTATTTTTCTGCTGCTATCTTTTTTGATCTCTGTAAGTTGAATCGGGTGAAGGAATACCCAATGCCCATCACTTTCACTCAGAAAGGCATCTTTTCCTTCACGGTCTTTTAAATAGTATTCACGCCAATAAACGTTTAATCCATATTTACGGATAATTATTCCGGTAACTATATATTCTACTCCATCCATAGCTCCTTTCTGGCCTATTTCCAATACCACCGCCATAATAGGTTTTGTCACTACTTTGGTAGGAATATTTTTTTGTATATCAATAATATTGGAGCATGACCTACAGATGTATTCCACTGCATCAAAGGTAACCTCATACCTGTTTTCTGTTTTGCAGACAGGGCAGATGTAATGCATATTATCTGTAAATTTTATGTTTATGAATGGTTACTCCATTAAAATATGCCGTCACCAGATCGGCAATCCTTTCTACTTTTTCAGTATTATCCTGAATATAATTACAGAGAAAAACATCAAATGTAAGCTGCTTAAACTCAGGCCATGTATGAATACATAAATGAGATTCCTTGAGGCAAACTGCTGATGTGAAGCTTTTATTGTCAAAAATGTGATTGGTTATACCTACGATCTCCGCTCCGTTTTCCGGTACTAATTTACGGATGAATTCGAGGAAGCTGTTGCTGTCTAATAACAATTCTTCTGACTCTGTTTCCAAGGTCAGAAGAATATGTAATCCTTTGCTTGATAATGATTTCAAAGAAATATTTTTCGCAAATATATTATTTTTTCGGCAGGAATACCTCGGCCAGCATGCATCTTGCGCTGCCTCCTCCGTTCACTTCAATGGTATGTAAATCTGCATAAATGATTTCACAGTATTTTTCAATCGCTGAAACCTGATCCGGGCTTAAGGACCTGTAGGCAGTTTCGCTCATAACAAGAAATTTTTGTCCATCCGTATTTTGTACCTGAAGCATATTTCCGGCAAACTGGTGCATCTGGTCTTCTGAGATTTCGATGATTTCCTTCCCTGAATTTTTAATGGTTTCTGAAACTTTAGCCCTTTCCATTTCATCATCGATACAATCCAGGCAGATCACCACAAACCGGTCTGCGACACACATCATTACGTTGGTATGATAAATCGGTAGCCTTTCGGAGCCTACCGTCTGATAAGAATGGAATACCACCGGCGTAAAGCCATATTTCGCACAGAATTCCCTGAAGAGGGCTTCATCAAGCCTCAGGGAAACAGAGCCATAGGCAATTTTATGGTCATGATCAAAAATCATACTTCCGGTTCCTTCCAGATAATGCCCCTGGATTTCAGGGAAAGACCAATCATCGATTTCAGTCACCTGGAATCCCTGGCTTTTAATGCTTTCGATAATGTCTTCTCGCCTTTCCACTCTTCTGTTGGTTGCGAACATCGGATACAGGACAACTTTTCCGTCCCGGTGGAAACTTACCCAGTTATTTGGAAAGATGGAATCGGGCGTATGGGGATCTGCCGTATCCTGTATGGCAATTACATTGATTCCCTTGTTCCTGAGCTTTTCAGCAAAAGTCCTGAATTCAGCCAATGCCTTTTCCTGGATATCCAATTCTTTCTGCTCTACCTGAAAATAGTTATTTTCTGCCGTTTCCGCATTGAAACCGAAGGCAATCGGTTCTATCATGAGTACAGTATCTGTTGTCTGCATTTTTTTGATTTAAAAATTGAAAAATTGAGAGATTAAAAGATTGACTCTCGTTTTATTACATCACTCTCTCACCAATGGCATCGTGGAACATCTCAGTAATCCCCCCATTTTTGAAATCTCACGGTAAGGGATTTCTTCCACAGTCATTCCCCATTCGTTTCTGAGGTAGTCATTCATTCGGGTAAAAGACTGATCGGAAACCACTACATCAGGCGCGATGGAAAAGATATTCGGAAACATCTCAAACATCTCTTCATCATTAATATGGAAGCAGTTTTCTTCACCGAAGATATCAATGATCAAACGGTAATCGCTTTCATCCACAAATCCGTTTTTATAAATGATGCATTTGTCCTCTCCTACCGGATTAAATGTACAGTCCAGATGTAAAATGCCCTCATAAGGGATCTTATCATTCTTCTTAAGTTCAAGGTCAATAATCCTTTTCTTGGGAAAGTATTCTTTCAGGATTTCGATGGCATATTCGTTGGTTCTTGCCGTTTTATAGCTTCGGTAATCTTCACTGAAGCAGGTACCGATAAAAAGGAAATCATCCCATACAATGACGTCACCACCCTCGATGTGAGCCGTTTCCGGAAGGTTGATGATTTTCCTCCAGGCCACTTTTTCAAAAACTTTCTGGTAAGCATCCTGCTCATCTGCCCGGTCTGCAATCACATTGGAGATAATCATCTTATCATCAATCACAAATGCCACATCCCTTGCAAATACCTGATTGTAGTTTTCTATAATACTCGGGCGCAATACTTCAACACCATATTTTTTGAGTACAGCCTCAAAAGCATTCATTTCGCTGATGATATCCTGTTCTTTGGGATATATATTATTTTGGATGGAATAGTAGGATTTAGCATCATAGCTTTCGTCCAGACCAGGGACTGGTCCCATTGAATTGGGCTGACCTAAAACAACAGATTTCAGCCTCCCCGTTTCATTTTTTATATTCAGTTTCATAAAGATTTTATGCAAAATACAAATATAAGTAAAGGGCCGAACCCACAAAACTTTTGTATTTTACCGGCATTTCAATGATTTATCCTGTAAAATATATCTACATAGTTTTTACTTCGGCGAATTCTTCAATAAGTATTGTTTTCCCCTTCCATATCAGGAGTTTCCAGATATTTTTAATAATAATCTTCATAGCATAAAATAAAAAAAATTTCATATTGATTATTTTCATATATTAGTGATATAGTTCAAAGAGAATTATTTTTTCATTAACATCAAAACCAAAAGCTATGAACAGAAAAAACCAAGTGCTTAAAAATGCACAGAAATTAGACAGAACACATCAGAAATCCATTTTAGGTGGTGTAGCAGCAGCACCGGGAAGACGTTGCTGCGAATATGATGACGCAACAGGGCAATGTACGGTCTGGACTTGTACGAAATGTTATTGTCCTTAAATAAAATTTTAGCAAAAAAAAGAAGGCTGTCCGTTGGGCAGCCTTTCTTGTATATGATAAGAATATTATCTGTTAGCAATATCGATGTAATCTCTTTTCTGAGACCCCTGATATACCTGTCTCGGTCTTCCGATAGGATCTCCTTTCAGCCTCATTTCTTTCCATTGGGCAATCCATCCCGGTAATCTTCCTAATGCAAACATTACGGTAAACATTTCTGTAGGGATTCCCAATGCTCTGTAGATAATTCCGGAATAGAAGTCTACGTTAGGATATAGTTTTCTTTCAACGAAGTATTCGTCTTCAAGCGCAACTTTTTCTAATTGCATTGCAATATCCAGAGCTTTGTCCTGGATACCCAGCGCATTCAGAATATCATCTGCCGCTTTTTTGATGATTTTTGCTCTAGGATCGAAGTTCTTGTATACTCTGTGACCAAAGCCCATCAGACGGAAGCTGTCATTTTTATCTTTTGCTTTAGCAACCCATTTGTTAACATCGCCACCATCTTTCTCAATCAGCTCAAGCATTTCAATCACAGCCTGGTTGGCACCACCGTGAAGTGGTCCCCAAAGCGCAGAAACCCCTGAAGCGATGGAAGCAAAAAGACCTGTGTGGGCAGAACCTACCATTCTTACTGTTGAAGTAGAACAGTTCTGTTCGTGATCTGCATGAAGGATCAACAGTTTATCCAATGCGTCCACAACAACCGGATTCACTTCAAACTCCTGGTTAGGAAGCCTGAAAGCCATTTTGTAGAAGTTCTCCACATAGTTCAGGCTGTTATCTCCGTGATTAAGAGGCAATCCCTGAGTTTTTCTGTATGTCCATGCACACAGGTGAGCAAACTTGGCAATCAATAGTTCGGCAGCATGATCCATTTCCTCTTTAGAGTTTACATTTACCGCTTTAGGGTTAAAAGCAGTCAATGCAGAAGTCATGGAAGAAAGAACTCCCATAGGGTGTGCAGAGCGTGGGAAAGCATCAATAATCTTCTTCATTTCCTCTGCAACCGAATTATATTTTTTGATATTGTTTTCAAAAGCAGTGTACTGATCCTTGGTTGGCAATTCACCTTGGAGTAACAGGTACATTACTTCTGTAAAGTTAGATTTTTCAGCAATCTGCTCAATAGGATATCCTCTGTAAAACAGCTCTCCCTGATCTCCGTCTAAATAAGTGATTTCGCTGATGGTGGCTCCGGTGTTCTTATATCCCAGATCCAATGTGATCAGACCGGTTTGGTCTCTTAATTTTGAAATATCAATTCCTCTGTCCCCGATAGTACTATCCACGATGGGATATTCATATGAATTACCAGCGTAATTCAATATTACTTTGTTGTCTGACATTATTTATTTTTTTTCTAAATATACTACTTATTACAAAATACGGCAAACAAAAAATTTCGCTTGCCGTCATTTATAAATTCGATCTGTTTATCTTTTGATTTTAAAAGCATCCAGTCCGGGGAACACTGCTGTTTCACCTAAAGCCTCTTCAATTCTCAGCAATTGGTTGTATTTCGCCATCCTGTCTGATCTCGAAGCAGATCCTGTTTTGATCTGTCCGCAGTTCATTGCAACCGCAAGGTCTGCAATGGTTGAATCTTCCGTTTCACCGGATCTGTGGGACATTACGGAAGTGAACTTGTTGTGCTGAGCCATCTGTACGGCAGCCATTGTTTCAGAAAGGGACCCGATCTGGTTTACCTTAACCAAAATGGAGTTTGCAATTCCTTCGTTTACTCCTCTTGACAATCTTTCCACATTGGTTACGAATAAATCGTCACCTACAAGCTGTACTCGGTCACCGATCTTATCTGTCAGCATTTTCCACCCTTCCCAATCGTTTTCCTGCATACCGTCTTCAATAGAAATGATCGGGTATTTTGCAGCCAGTTCAGCTAAATAAGAAACCTGTTCGCTGCTTGAGAATTGTGCTGCATCCGCGGTCTGGAATTTTCTGTAGTCATAGATTCCGTCTTTATAGAATTCGGAAGCGGCACAGTCAAGAGCTAACATAATATCGTCTCCCGGCTTGTATCCTGCTTTCTCGATCGCCTGAAGCAAAGTATCCAAAGCATCTTCTGTTCCTGAGAATGTTGGTGCAAATCCACCTTCATCACCTACTGCGGTAGATAAACCTCTTGAGTGAAGAATGGATTTAAGGTTGTGGAAGATCTCAGTCCCTTTTCTCAGTGCATGAGAGAAGGAATCTGCTTTTACCGGCATGATCATGAATTCCTGGAATGCGATTGGCGCATCTGAGTGGGATCCTCCGTTGATGACATTCATCATAGGAACCGGCAGTGTATTGGCATTTACTCCTCCTACATATTTGTATAATGGCATTCTAAGCTCAGTTGCAGCAGCTTTAGCAGCAGCTAATGATACTCCAAGAATTGCATTAGCTCCAAGGTTTCCTTTGTTCTTGGATCCGTCCAGGTCGATCATGATCTGGTCAAGAAGATTCTGATCAAAAACAGGAAGGCCTACCAATTCAGGAGCAATGATTTCTCTTACATTTTCTACAGCTTTAGAAACCCCTTTTCCCATCCATTCCGAACCGCCGTCACGCAGTTCTACCGCTTCATGTTCTCCGGTAGATGCTCCGGAAGGTACTGCAGCACGACCCATCGCACCGCTTTCTGTGAATACATCTACTTCTATTGTAGGATTTCCTCTTGAATCCAAAATTTGTCTCGCTTCTATGTAAGAAATGTAACTCATTGTTCTATTTTTTATAGTTCGGACAAATTTAGTGAATTTTTAAATTTTCGGGTTATTTCAGGGCCTATTTATGGAATATTGTAAGTTAAATTTTAGTTAATTTTAAAATAGATGTACTTATGAGTATAAGTAAAAGTACTAAACATTATGTATATTCTGCATCTGATCCTGGAATTGTACCATGTGAAATTTCGTACAGGGCTGATCCAATATAATATTGTTCCGCATTAATGTATTACAGACTGCCTATCATTATTGTAAACCTGTACTTATGAAAGCGATAGAGTCTTATCCGGATAACATTTAGATTTAGCTATGCTTCCATTGTTTTGTTTTCAGATTTTACTAAATTTAATAAAAATTCCCGGACATTAATTATTCACTTTAATAATAGATAACATGAAAAAAAGATTAACCGTAGCTGCTGCTGCCATAGCATTAGTATTAACCAGTTGCAAAAAGAATGAAAGCGGTAATAAGAGCATCATTAAAGAAGACAGCTCAACGACCGTCATTACGGATAACAATGGTAAAATAGATTCTGCCACAGTGAGTTCTTCAACCCTGGAAGTTGACGGCAAAAAAGATGAAAAAACCAATTTTGTATATAAAGCGACTGATGGAACGCTTGTAAAGGTAGTATTTGAAAATAATCCTAAGGAAAGTACGGTAGCCATCACCAGCAATAAAAAAACATTTACCCTAAAGAAGACTGAAACGAAAGGCGATGAGACCATATACAAAAAGGATGACATGACCGCCAGGGTAAAAGGAGACAGCCTTCATCTGGAACAGGGAAATAATATCATTGAGCTGAAGAAAACAAAAATATAAATGTCCATGGATCAGACAGCATACTAAAACAAAAACCATCCGCAATACGGATGGTTTTTTATATCTGAAAAGAATATTATTATTCTTCAGTCTTCTCTTCTGTAGAATCAGCAGCTTCAGCCGTTGGCTCAGCAGCTTTTTCTTCTACTACAGGAGCTTCAGCAGCTACAGTTTCTTTTTTAGCTGTAGATGATCTTCTGCTTCTTCTTGTTGTCTTCTTCTCTTCCGCATTAGGATTGTAAAGCTCATTGAAGTCTACCAGCTCAATAAGGGCAGTATCCGCAGCATCACCAGGTCTGAAACCAGTTTTGATGATCCTTGTATATCCACCGTTTCTTTCAGCGATTTTAGGAGCTACTGATCTGAATAGTTCAGTAACAGCCTCTTTATTCTGAAGATATGAAAAAACAATTCTTCTGTTGTGTGTAGTATCTTCTTTTGCTTTTGTTAATAGGGGCTCAACATATACTCTTAAAGCTTTTGCTTTAGCTACAGTAGTGTTGATTCTTTTATGCTCAATTAGAGAACAAGCCATATTAGAAAGTAAAGCACTTCTGTGAGAAGCCGTTCTTCCTAAGTGATTGAATTTTTTACCGTGTCTCATTATTAATTATTTATCAGCGTCTAACTTATATTTTGCAACGTCGAAACCGAAGTTTAGACCTTTTGAATGCACTAATTCTTCTAGTTCTGTCAAAGATTTTTTACCAAAATTTCTGAATTTCATCAAATCAGACTTACTGTAAGAAACCAGTTCTCCAAGAGTTTCTACTTCTGCAGCCTTCAGGCAGTTCAGGGCTCTTACGGAAAGATCCATGTCTGCGAGTTTAGACTTAAGAAGCTGTCTTGTGTGAAGTGTTTCTTCATCGTACTGGATGGATGCTTTTACGGCTTCGGTTTCAAGCGTGATTCTCTCATCGGAGAACAGCATGAAGTGATAAATTAATATCTTGGAAGCTTCAGTCAAAGCATTCTGAGGACTGATGGAACCATCAGTTTCGATATCTAATACAAGTTTTTCGTAGTCTGTTTTTTGCTCTACACGATAATTTTCAATGCTGTACTGTACTTTCTTGATAGGCGTGAAAATAGAGTCAATAGCGATGGTACCTACCGGCGCGTTATTTGACTTATTCTGTTCTGAAGGAACATACCCTCTTCCTTGTTCTATATTGAAAGTAATTTCGAAAGTTACATCACTGTTTAGGTTACAAATCACTAAATCCGGGTTAAGCACCTCAAATCCGTTGATTGACTTCCCTAAATCTCCAGCAGTAATAACCGTCTGACCTGAAACCTTAGCAACTACCTGCTCGTTGGCCTGGCTTTCTGCTGCAGCTTTTAATCTTACCTGCTTAAGGTTAAGAATAATTTCGGTAACGTCTTCGATTACTCCTGGAATAGTTGAAAATTCGTGCTCTACACCTTCTATTTTGATAGATGAAATAGCATATCCTTCCAGAGAAGAAAGCAACACTCTTCTCAAAGCATTACCGATTGTAAGCCCGAAACCTGGTTCTAAAGGTCTGAATTCGAATTGACCTTTAAATTCATCAGAGTTAAGTAAAATTACTTTATCGGGTTTTATGAATTGTAAAATTGCCATATTATTGGGTTGAGCAAAAATTTGATTAAAAAATTATTTAGAGTAAAGTTCGACGATAAGCTGTTCCTTGATATCCTCCGGAATCTGGATTCTTTCAGGAGCAGAAACGAAGGTACCTTCCTTCTTCTCATCGTTGAATTGTAACCACTCATAATTTGACTTGGAAGCTAATGAATTCACAACCACTTCAAGAGACTTGGATTTTTCTCTTACTGCGATTACGTCACCTGCTTTAACCAAATAAGAAGGGATGTTCAGAATCTCACCGTTTACAGTAATGTGTCTGTGAGAAACCAATTGTCTTGCAGCAGATCTTGTTTTAGCAAAACCGAATCTGTACACTACATTGTCTAATCTGGATTCGCAAAGCTGCAAAAGAACTTCACCGGTAACCCCTTTGCTTCTGTGTGCTTTTTCAAACAGGTTAGCAAATTGTCTTTCCAGGATCCCGTATGTATATTTAGCCTTTTGCTTTTCAGCTAACTGAACTGCGTATTCAGATTTCTTAGCACCTCTTCTTTTGTTAGGACCGTGTTGTCCCGGTGGTTGGTTTTTTCTTTTTTCGAAGTTTTTGTCGTCTCCGTAGATTGCAGCACCAAACTTTCTCGCAATCTTAGTCTTAGGACCAATATATCTTGCCATAATGGATAAATTCTAAAAATTAAACTCTTCTTCTTTTTGGTGGTCTACATCCATTGTGCGGCATAGGCGTCACATCAATGATTTCGCTAACTTCAATTCCTGAATTGTGGATTGATCTGATTGCAGATTCTCTACCTGCACCCGGACCTTTCACAAACACCTTTACTCTTCTTAAACCAGCTTCGTGAGCTACAGCAGAGCAATTTTCAGCTGCCATTTGAGCAGCAAATGGAGTATTCTTTTTAGAACCTCTGAAACCCATTTTACCGGCAGAAGCCCAAGAGATAACCTCTCCGTTTTTATTTGTTAAAGAAATGATGATGTTATTGAAAGAAGCCTGAATATGCGCTTCACCAATAGCTTCAACTTTTACTTTTCTTTTTTTAACTACTTTAGTTTGTTTTGCCATAATTCCTAACGATTATTTACTAGCTTTTTTCTTGTTAGCAACAGTTTTTCTCTTTCCTTTTCGGGTTCTAGAGTTGTTTTTCGTTCTCTGGCCTCTTAAAGGTAATCCTAGTCTGTGACGTATTCCTCGTTGGCATCCTATGTCCATCAATCGCTTGATGTTCAATTGCACTTCAGATCTTAATTCTCCTTCTACTTTGATGTTTTCAGAGATATAAGTTCTGATGGCAGCCAATTCATCGTCATTCCATTCGTTGACTTTCTTGTCTTCGCTGATACCGGCAGCTTTAAGGATTTCAGAAGAAGTACTTCTTCCTACTCCGTAGATGTAAGTTAAACCGATAACACCTCTTTTGTTTTTTGGTAAATCAATACCTGCAATTCTCGCCATAATTTAATGTTAGCCTTGTCTTTGTTTAAATTTTGGGTTCTTCTTGTTGATTACAAACAATACACCTTTTCTGCGTACGATTTTGCAATCAGCACTTCTTTTTTTAATTGATGCTCTAACTTTCATTTGATCGTATTTATTTTTCAATAATAGCCAAATGGAACAACATTCCATTTGGCAATCATTTAGTATCTGAATGTGATTCTCCCTTTGGATAAATCGTAAGGAGACATTTCTAGTTTCACCTTATCACCAGGTAAAAGTTTAATATAATGCATTCTCATTTTACCGGAAATATGAGCAATAAGTACATGCCCATTCTCCAGCTCTACACGGAACTGGGCGTTGGAAAGTGCTTCCGTAATAACGCCGTCTTGTTCAATATGTTTTTGTTTCGCCATAAATTAATATCCAGTGGTTCTTGACAATTTAGACTGCATTAGGCCATCATAGTGATGGTTCAGCAGATAAGTGTTAATCTGTTGAACGGTATCTAAAATTACGCCCACCATAATTAACAGTGATGTACCACCGAAAAATAGGGCAAAGGCGTCTGTCTGAACAAAGCTTCCATGTACAATTGCTGGAAGGACTGCAAAGATAGACAAAAATATTGCACCCGGCAAGGTAATTTTTGATAAAATGTCATCTAAATAGTCAGCGGTCTCTTTACCGGGTCTTACCTTCGGTACCAAACCTCCGTTTCTCTTCAGATCATCAGCCATCTGGTTTACCGGGATGGTAATCGCAGTATAGAAGAATGAAAAGATAATAATCAATAGCGCAAACAGCACATTGTACTGCCAGCTGAAAACATTTTTGAAACCTGCAAGAAAAGTATTGGACTCGTCCACTTTGGTTAATAACCCCGGTACGAACATCAATGCCTGGGCAAAGATGATCGGCATAACTCCGGCAGCGTTTACTTTGAGTGGAATCCACTGTCTTGCTCCCTGCATAAGATTTCTGTTAACACCTCCTCTTGCTTGAGCTCTGCTTACATACTGGATCGGAATCTTCCTTACGGCCACGGATAGTACCACAGCCAAAAGAACCACAATCATCCAGAATAATACTTCAATAAGGATCATGATAGATCCCATTCCTCCTTTTCCGTTCTGAACCGCCATCTCCTGTACAAATGCTTCCGGAAGCCTGGACAAGATTCCTACCATAATCAGGATGGAAATACCATTCCCGATTCCTTTGTCGGTAATCTTTTCACCAAGCCACATGGCAAATACTGAACCGCCCACCAGGATTACAATACTTGGCAGCCAGAACATAATGGAAGTTGGCTCTACATAATATGCAGACTGGAACTGAGTATACGGTAAGAATAATTGAGTAATAGAAGTTAAGTAAGAAGGGGCCTGTACGAGACAAACTCCGATTGTTAACCATCTTGTTATCTGATTCAATGTATTTCTACCTGACTCTCCATCTTTCTGAAGCTTCTGAAGATAGGGAATAGCCATCCCCATCAACTGAACAATAATAGAAGCAGAAATATAAGGCATGATCCCTAACGCCATTACGGAAGCATGGCTGAAAGCTCCCCCCGTAAACGACGAAAGCAAGCCAAGGAGACCTGCTCCTTGCTTGTTACCGCCCTGACTTTTATAATGCTCTAAGAGATCTCCCACTTCTGCAAGGTTAATTGCAGGAAGGGAGATATAAGATGCGAATCTATACACAAGGATAATCCCCAGAGTAAAGAGAATTTTCTCTCTTAATTCTTTAAGACTCCAAATATTTTTAAGTGTTTGTATAAATTCTTTCATTAGTAATAATTATAAGGTAATTGCTTTTCCACCTGCCTTAGTGATAAGCTCTTCAGCAGATTTAGTGAATTTGTCAGCAGAAATTGAAACCGCAGATTTCAATTCTCCTCTCCCCATAATTTTCACTAATTCATTTTTAGAAGCCAATCCGTTTTCTATCAAAACTTCTTTCGTGATGTCACCTGTAATAGATTTGTTCTCGATTAAAGTCTGGATAGAATCCAGGTTGATGGCTCTGAATTCTTTTCTGTTTACGTTTTTGAAACCGAATTTAGGTAATCTTCTCTGTAAAGGCATCTGACCACCTTCGAAACCGATCTTCTGAGAATAACCGGCTCTTGATTTTTGTCCTTTGTGACCTTTTGTAGAAGTACCTCCTTTTCCACTACCTTGTCCTCTACCAATTCTTTTTGAATTGAAAGTTGATCCTGCAGCTGGCTTTATGTTATTTAAATTCATTTTTTTATTGATTTAAAGATTAAATAATTTAAAGATTAAAAAAATTCCGGCTAATATAGAAAGAAAATTTCAATCTTTTAATCTTTCAATTTTTTAATTATTTCTGAACTTCAAGTAAATGACTAACTGCAGCTATCATTCCTAGGATAGAAGGAGTAGCTTCATGTTCTACAACTTGGTGAAGTTTCTTAAATCCTAATGCTTCAAGCGTTCTCTTTTGGGTTTTTGTTCTTCCAATAGCGCTTCTTACTTGCTTTACTTTGATTGTTGCCATTGTTTTATATATTAACCGTTAAACACTTTAGTTAGGGAAACTCCTCTCATTCTTGCGATTTCTTCAGGTCTTCTGATATCCAATAACGCTTTGAAAGTAGCTTTCACCACGTTGTGAGGGTTAGAAGATCCTTTAGATTTTGAAAGGATATCGTGGATACCGGCAGACTCCAATACCGCTCTTACCGCACCACCGGCGATAAGCCCTGTACCGTGAGAAGCAGGTCTAAGGAAGATATCCGCACCACCGTATCTTGCTGTAGTCTGGTGAGGGATGGTATGGTTCATTACAGGAACTTTCACAAGGTTTTTCTTTGCATCTTCAACAGCCTTAGCGATTGCAGAAGCTACCTCTTTAGATTTTCCTAATCCGTAACCGATAACCCCTTCTTCGTTTCCTACTACAACGATAGCAGAAAATCCGAAAGCTCTACCTCCTTTGGTTACTTTTGTTACTCTGTTAACAGCTACGAGACGATCTTTAAGTTCTAATCCTCCCGGTTTTACTCTTTCTATATTATCTAGTCCTAACATATTTTCCGAAATTTAATGATTAGAATTTAAGTCCACCTTCTCTCGCACCGTCAGCAAGAGCCTTAACTCTTCCATGGTATACGAATCCGTTTCTGTCGAATACAATATTTTCAATTCCTGCAGCAAGGGCTTTGGCAGCGATAGCCTTACCTACAGCAGCAGAAACGTCACTTTTAGTACCGTTAGCTTCTACTCCTTTCTCTCTGGAAGAAGCTGAAACTAAAGTTTTACCACTTTTATCGTCGATTAACTGAGCGTAAATTTCCTTATTACTTTTGTATACAGATAATCTTGGCAATTCAGAAGAACCGGAGATTTTTCCTCTTACTCTTCTTTTGATTCTTATTCTTTTTTCTACTTTACTTAATGCCATAATACTTATAATTTATTAAGCAGATTTACCAGCTTTACGTCTAACATTTTCACCAACGAATCTTACACCTTTTCCTTTGTACGGTTCAGGCTTTCTGAATGATCTGATTTTCGCAGCTACCATTCCAAGAAGTTGCTTATCGTAAGACGTTAAAGTAATAATTGGATTTTTACCTTTTTCAGTCAATGTATCTACTTTTACTTCACCTGGAAGTTCCAGTACGATACCGTGAGAGAATCCTAAAGCCAACTCAAGTTTTTGTCCTGAGTGAGAAGCTCTGTATCCTACCCCTACTAGTTCCAGTTTCTTTTCGAAACCTTCTGATACACCAACAATCATGTTGTTGATCAACGCTCTGTATAAACCGTGAAGCGCTTTGTGTTGCTTAGACTCAGATGGTCTGTTCACTGTAAGTTCACCATCTTTCTGTTCTAAAGTAATTCCTGCAGTAAGCTCCTGAGAAAGTTCTCCTTTAGGGCCTTTAGCTGTTACTACACCGTTGTTTTCAGTGATGGTAACTCCTGCTGGAATTGTTATAATTGCTTTACCAATTCTTGACATTTTCCTGTGATTAAAAATTAATAAACATAGCAGATTACTTCACCGCCTACTTTTTCTTCTCTGGCTTTCTTATCAGTCATTACTCCTTTAGAAGTAGAGATGATAGCTACACCTAAACCGTTCAGTACTCTTGGAAGTTCCGTAGAACCTTTGTACTGTCTCAAACCTGGTCTTGAAGCTCTCTGAATAGACTTAATTGCAGGCTTGCTGGTTTGTTTGTCGTACTTTAAAGCGATTTTGATCGTTCCCTGAACAGCGCTATCCTCAAACTTATAGTTTAAGATATACCCCTGATCAAATAAGATCTTAGTAATCTCCTTTTTGATTTTCGATGCAGGAATTTCCACCACTTTGTGGCCTGCGCTTTGTGCGTTCCTTACTCTTGTTAGGAAATCTGAAATTGGATCTGTTACCATTTTTCTTTTTTAAATTATTGGTTGAAGACAATCAGTTTTGCAAAGACTTGAAGAGTAAAATATCAGACTTCAGAATGTCTTAGGTCTGATATTTTTATCTTTAGTATCTGAACAACTTAATTGTCCGGATTATTGTGTGATTACCAACTGGCTTTTTTAACTCCCGGGATCAATCCGTTGTTGGCCATTTCTCTGAATGTTACTCTGGAAATACCAAACGTTCTCATGTATCCTCTTGGTCTACCTGTCAGTTTACATCTGTTGTGTAATCTTACAGGAGAAGCATTTTTAGGTAACTTCTGAAGGGCTTCATAATCACCAGCTTCTTTTAAAGCTTTTCTTTTGTCAGCGTACTTAGCAACAAGTGCTTCTCTTTTGCGCTCACGCGCTTTCATTGATTCTTTAGCCATTCTTAGTTCTTTTTAAATGGTAAACCGAAATGAGTTAATAATGCTTTAGCTTCTTTATCTGTTTTCGCAGTAGTAACGAAAGTGATGTCCATCCCCTGGATTTTTTTCACTTTGTCAATTACGATCTCAGGGAAGATGATCTGCTCAGTGATCCCTAAGTTATAGTTTCCTCTACCATCGAAACCGTCAGCTTTGATACCAGAGAAATCTCTGATTCGCGGCAATGCAGAAGAAGTAAGTCTGTCTAAGAATTCATACATTCTGTTGGCTCTTAAAGTAACTTTAGCACCTACAGGCATCCCTTTTCTTAATTTGAATGCAGCCTCATCTTTCTTAGAGATGGTACCAACTGCCTTCTGACCAGTGATGTTTGTTAATTCTTCTACAGCATAATCAATAATTTTCTTATCTGCAGTAGCATCACCTAAACCTTGTGACACAACGATCTTCTCTAACTTAGGCACTTGCATTACTGACTTGTACCCAAATTCTTCCATCATTGCAGGAACAATGGTTTCTTTGTATGCTTTCTTGGGTCTTGCTATATATTCCATGTGTTCTTAAAAATTATAAAGTTTCACCCGTTTTCTTATTGATTCTTGCCTTCTTATCTCCTTCGATTTTGTAACCTACTTTGATAGCTTTTCCGTCTTTACCAACTAAAGCTACGTTTGAGATATGAATAGAAGCTTCTCTTTCAACGATTCCTCCTTGAGGGTTAGAAGCTGAAGGCTTAACGTGTTTTTTAACGATGTTAAGTCCTGCCACAACAACTCTTGGGTCTTTTCCTTCTTTTTTGATCACTTCAATAACTTCACCAGTCTTACCTTTGATTTCTTTTCTACCGGTAGTAATGATTACGTTATCTCCTCTTTTTATTTTTAACTTTGACATTTTCTTTAAAAATTTTAAAATTAAAGTACTTCAGGAGCTAATGAAATGATTTTCATATATTCTTTGTCTCTCAACTCACGGGCAACCGGTCCGAAAACACGGGTTCCTCTCATTTCTCCTGCTGCGTTTAGCAATACACAAGCGTTATCGTCGAATTTGATGTATGAACCATCTTTTCTTCTTACTGCTTTTTTAGTTCTTACTACGACAGCTTTAGATACCTGACCTTTTTTAGCGTTTCCGGATGGTGTAGAATCCTTGATCGTAACTACGATTTTATCACCAACTGAAGCATATCTTCTTCTGGTTCCTCCCAGAACTCTGATCACCAATACTTCTTTAGCACCTGTGTTATCAGCAACTTTTAATCTTGATTCTGTTTGTAACATTACTTAGCTTTTTCAATGATTCTTACTAATCTCCATCTCTTGTTCTTGCTCAAAGGTCTGGTTTCCTGGATCAGAACCGTATCTCCTTCGTTGCACTCGTTGTTCTCATCGTGTGCGGTATATTTTTTCGTTTTCAAAACGAATTTACCGTACATCGGGTGTTTCATTCTCATCGTTTCACTAACAACAATGGTCTTTTCCATTTTATTGCTGGAAACCACTCCGATTCTTTCTTTTCTTAAATTTCTATCCATTGTAAAATGAAATTATTGTTTGTTAGTTAACTCTGTATTTAGTCTGGCGATTGTCTTTCTCAAATCTCTGATTTGAATCGGGTTTTCAACTGGGCTGATAGCGTGAGCCAATTTCAGTTTAGAATATTGAGCTTTTGCTTCAGTTAATTGAGCTTGAATATCACCCGCGCTTAAATTTTTAATATCAGCTTTTTTCATTGCATTCAAAGATTAAAGAGGTTTAACAAAATCGTTAGCAACTATGAATTTGGTAACTACCGGTAATTTCTGTGCTGCAAGTCTAAGGGCTTCTTTCGCTACTTCGTAAGGAACACCTCCCACTTCAAACATAATTTTACCTGGTTTCACTACAGCTACCCAATATTCAACGGCACCTTTACCTTTACCCATCCTTACTTCGGCTGGTTTCTTAGTAATCGGCTTATCCGGGAATATTTTAATCCACAGCTGTCCTTCTCTCTTCATATATCTTGTCGCAGCAATACGCGCAGCTTCAATTTGTCTTGCGGTAATCCAAGCACCTTCTGTAGCCTTGATCCCGAAAGTTCCATAAGCAAGTTGACTACCTCTCTGGGCATTCCCCTTCATCTTCATCTTATGAACTCTACGGAACTTGGTTCTTTTTGGTTGTAACATAATTTCTAAATTTTAGATTTTAGATTTTAGATTTTAGATTTTTTTTAATTTTAAAAAAGTAACGGTAATTTAAAATTCAAAATTTCTAATCTAAAATTTTAATTATTATTGTTATTGTTGTTATTCTTTCTAGGCCTTCTGTTATCTCTGTCTCCGCCTCTGTTTCTGTCTCCTGAAGGGCCTCCTTTCTTCTGCTGTCCCACTAATGGAGAAAGCTCTCTCTTACCATATACTTCGCCTTTCATGATCCATACCTTCACACCCAGTCTACCGTAAGTAGTGTGTGCTTCAGCCCAGTGATAATCGATATCAGCTCTGAAAGTAGACAATGGGATTCTTCCTTCTTTGAAAGATTCGCTTCTTGCCATTTCAGCTCCGTTCAATCTTCCGGAAATCTGAACTTTGATTCCTTCAGCGCCCATTCTCATGGTGCTTGCCATAGCCATCTTAACTGCTCTTCTGTAAGAAATCCTGTTTTCGATCTGCTTGGCGATGCTGTCCGCTACCAATACTGCATCAAGTTCAGGTCTTTTGATTTCGAAGATGTTGATCTGAATATCCTTACCTGTAAGTTTTTTCAGCTCTTCTTTCAGTTTATCAACTTCCTGGCCTCCTTTACCGATGATAAGTCCCGGTCTTGCAGTAGTAATGGTTACGGTTACTAATTTTAATGTTCTTTCAATATAAATTTTTGAAATACCACCTTTAGATAATCTTGCTTCAAGGTATCTTCTGATTTTGTAGTCTTCAGCGATTCTGTCTCCATAATCGTTTCCGCCAAACCAGTTAGAATCCCATCCTCTGATGATCCCTAATCTGTTACCAATTGGATTTGTCTTCTGTCCCATACCTTGATTAATTTTCTTTATTACCTAAGATTAATGTAACGTGGTTAGATCTCTTTCTGATTCTGTACCCTCTACCTTGCGGAGCCGGTCTCAGTCTCTTCAATTGTCTTGCACTATCCACGAATATTTCTTTTACGATAAGGTTGGCTTCCTCGATGTCTGCACCTTCGTTTTTAGTCTGCCAGTTGGCCATAGCAGAAAGAAGTAATTTTTCTAATTTGTTAGAAGCTTCTTTCTTAGAATATTTTAGGATATAAAGTGCTCTGTCTACCTGCTCACCTCTGATGATATCAGCAACGAGTCTCATTTTTCTAGGAGAAGACGGGCAGTTGTTTAATGAAGCTTTAACAACGTCTTTGTTAGCTTCTTTTCTTGCGATTGCGCTATCTTGTTTTCTTGATCCCATGATTATCTGCTTCCTTTGTTTTTGTTACCACCATGACCTCTGAAAGATCTTGTTGGAGAAAATTCGCCTAACTTGTGACCTACCATGTTTTCTGTAACATAAACAGGGATAAAAGATTTCCCGTTGTGCACAGCGATGGTTTGTCCTACGAAGTCCGGAGAGATCATCGATGCTCTAGACCAAGTTTTGATAACTGTCTTCTTACCAGACTCTATATTTGCCTGAACCTTCTTATCTAAAGTATGATGAATGAACGGTCCTTTTTTAAGTGATCTTGCCATAATTATTTTCTTTTAGATACGATGTAACGGTTAGACACTTTGTTTTTCTTTCTAGTTTTGTAACCTTTAGACGGCTTACCGTTTCTAGATCTTGGGTGACCTCCAGAAGAACGTCCTTCACCACCACCCATCGGGTGATCTACAGGGTTCATTACTACCGCTCTTGTTCTTGGTCTTCTACCTAACCATCTGCTTCTACCAGCCTTACCGGATACCGTTAACTGGTGATCTGAGTTGGAAACGGAACCAATCATAGCCATACATTCAGTAAGGATCATTCTGGATTCTCCTGAAGGCAATTTGATGATCGCATATTTTCCGTCTCTTGAAGTTAACTGAGCTGAAGAACCTGCACTTCTTGCCAAGATAGCCCCTTGTCCAGGCTTCATCTCAACACAAGAAATCACAGTACCCAATGGAATGTTTTTCAATTTCATTGCGTTACCTACGTTAGGTTCTACGCTTTCTCCTGAAACTACTTTCTGATCTACTTTGATACCGTTTGGAGCGATGATGTATCTCTTCTCTCCGTCTGCGTACTCTAATAAAGCGATAAATGCAGTTCTGTTTGGATCGTATTCTACAGATTTTACTGTTGCTTCAACGTTTGCTTTGTTTCTTTTGAAGTCAATAATTCTGTATTTCTTTTTGTGTCCACCTCCGGTGTAACGCATGGTCATTTTACCTGTTTGGTTACGTCCACCTGACTTTTTAATACCAACGGTTAGAGACTTCTCTGGTTTGTTGGTAGTAATTTCCTCAAAATTGTTTACAATTCTGAATCTCTGTCCCGGGGTGATAGGTTTTAATTTTCTAACAGACATTACTATTATTTATAATTAACAATTAATTTACGGCAAAAATATCGATAACCTCCCCTTCAGCAAGTTTGATTACCGCTTTTTTCAATTTGTTCGTCTTTCCAACCTGAAGACCTTTTTTAGTGTATTTTGAAGAAACCTTCGGAGCATAAATCATTGTGTTAACGTCTGCTACTTTTACACCATAAGCTGCTTCTACAGCTTTTTTAATCTGGATTTTATTCGCCTTAGTATCTACTAAGAAAGAATAAGAACCTCTTAAATCTGTAAGGTAATTAGCCTTTTCTGAAATAACTGGTTTAATGATAACTGACATGATTTATTTCTTTAAATTTTCCTGGAATTTTTCAACTGCACCTTCAAAGAATACGATCTCACCTGCATTTACCAAGTCGTAAGAACTGATCTCGTTGAAGTTCATTACTTTGGTTTTAGGTAAGTTTCTTGAAGATAAATACACATTCTTGTTAGCTTCAGGAAGAACGAATAAAGACTTTTTACCGTTAAGTTCCAATGCATTTAATACATTGATGAAATCTTTAGTCTTAGGAGCGTTAAGGCTCAGATCTTCTAAAACTCTGATGCTGTTATCTCTCATTTTCTGAGATAAAACAGATTTTTTAGCCAATCTCTTAAGAGCTTTGTTCAATTTGAATCTGTAGTCTCTTGGTTTTGGACCGAATACTCTACCTCCACCTCTGAATACAGGAGACTTGATATCCCCGTATCTTGCAGAACCAGATCCTTTTTGCTTCTTAAGTTTTTTGGTAGAAGCAGTAATTTCGCTTCTTTCTTTTGCTTTATGAGTTCCTTGTCTCTGTGCGGCAAGGTACTGTTTAACTTCTAAGTAAACCGCGTGCTGATTTGGCTCAATTCCGAATACTGTTTCGTCTAGAGTTACTTTTCTTCCGGTCTCTTTTCCTGATGTATTTAATACTACTAGTTCCATTTTCTGATAATTACATAAGAATTTTTAGCTCCCGGAACAGCACCTTTTACTACTAAAAGATTTTGTTCTTGATCCACTTTTAATACCTGAAGGTTTTGTACAGTTACCTGCTTACCTCCCATTCTTCCAGCCATTCTCATCCCTTTGAATACTCTTGAAGGGTCTGAACCAGCACCGATAGAACCTGGAGCTCTAAGTCTGTTGTGCTGACCATGAGTTGCCTGCATTACACCTCCAAATCCGTGTCTTTTAACAACACCCTGGAAGCCTTTACCTTTAGAAGTTCCTGTTACGTCAACAAACTCGCCTTCAGCGAATAAATCAACTTTTACTTCCTCTCCTACTTTTACTTCATCAACGAATTCTCTGTAGAATTCTACTAATTTAGCTTTAGGAGCAGAACCAGCCTTTTTAAAATGACCAGCTAACGCTTTACCAACGTTCTTCTCACTCTTGTCATCGAAACCCAACTGAACAGCCTTATAACCGTCCTTTTCAAGGGTTCTGACCTGTAAAACCGAGCATGGACCAGCTTGAATAACTGTACAAGGAATGTTTTTCCCGTCTTCGTTAAACAAAGATGTCATACCGATTTTTTTACCAATAATACCTGACATTGTTTATATTATAATAAAATTTATCCTTTATTTATCATCATTTTCAGGAGGTCTGAAGTAATTTCTACGTCTGATGTAGGCATACTACGCCCCTAAAATGAGTGTGCAAATTTATGGATAATTTTCAAACTGGCAAATTTTTACTATAAAATATTTTGATTTTTAATGATTTAGAAGATTGGAGCCTCATTAAAATTAACGGAATGAAAAAAGTATTTGGAAATCTAAATGGTGAGGGTAAACGGCTTTTAAAATTTCCGGTTACCTTTATTCTTTTTCCTGTCCCTGAAAAGCACATGATGTCATTCCAGTGAGCAACAGTTCAGGCAATATTTTTAACATACTACGGTGCAATTTTTGATGTGTTTGCTAAAAAAAATTATGAAACATTTTCTGGGTATCGTACTAGTATGCATCTGTATGATGTCTTATGCGCAGTCTAAGGCGCCTTTTACTGGGAAAAGGGACTTTGTCATTGAAGATGGAACCAATGGCTCCGGAACCCCGGCTTACTATCTTGATGTAAAAAGCAATGGGAATGTATATTTCGGTTTCATCCAGGTTAACCAGGCAGACGGAAAAGAAACAAAAGAAGAGGTTAACGCCGGGAAATACAACCCGAAGGTCATGAAAGTCCACTTCAAAACTTACAACGAAACTTTTTACGTAAAATTCGATAAGGATACTATTTACCTTACCGATGAAAAGGGAACGGTTAAAAAATCGGATGGCTGTTGTCCTGTTTCAGAACAGGCCAAACTGAATTGTCCATGCTCAGGCAAACTTTATCGCTGATGAAGGTATCAAGGTTTTGGTGGCTCATTGCCTTAATCATCATTTCCTGCTCTGAGAAAGAAAGCCATCCTTATACTTTTTATTACTGGAAAAACAAAGCTTGCCCTGAATTCTGATGAACAAAAAGCTCTAAACAATGCTGATTCACCTTATCTCTATACAAGGTTTTTTGATGTGGATAAAACAGCAGGAAATATTCAGCCTGTAGGCATCTTAACGAAAGATAAGAGCTTCGTCACCCGTAAGAAGATAGTTCCGGTTGTATTTATAACCAACAGGACATTTCTGCATATCCCCAGGGACGGCATTTCCCTGCTCGCGAAAAATATCAACCGCCTGATCCAAGACAAAATTGCAGAATATCATCTGGACACTGCTCCTGAAATTCAGGTTGATTGTGACTGGACCTCCGGGACACGCGATGATTATTTTGCTTTCCTGAAGGAGCTGAAGCAGATTTCCGGTAAAACAATCACCTGTACGCTTAGGCTCCATCAGGTAAAAGACAAAAAGAAGACCGGTATACCACCCGTACAGAAAGTTTACCTTATGTGCTACTCCACGTCTTCACCGCTGGAAAACTCAGGTAAAAATTCGATCCTTGATGTCAATACCCTGAAAAATTACCTTTCAGATATTGATCATTACCCAATCCGGAATATCGAAGCAGCCCTTCCTATCTATTCATGGGGAATTGTGACCAATCACCTGAAAAAGCATAAGCTGATTAACGGACTTTCCATAAAAGACCTAGACAAGAGCCAGTTTAAAAGGATTTCTGAAAACGAAATAGAGATTGAACAGGACGGATTCTATTTTGGCAGTTACCTGAGCAAAGGTTTCAGGATCAAAGTAGAAGAGATTTCACATGATCAGCTCCGGGACGTTGTCCGCTTCCTGGAAAAGAAAATCCCTAATTTTGCAATTGTTTATTATCAGCTGGACCATAGATTTGTCCAAGGACAAAATTTTAATTTTTAAGCTTTATTAAGCCTTGTCAAGGTTTAAAACCCTGAATAGGCTGCTATCAACCAAAACACTATTTATCAAATGAGAAAATATTTTCTTTCACTTGCTGCCGTATCCCTTTTCTATACCTATTCTCAGGCCTGTGCATGGTCTGATCCTGATTACGAATATTTCAATCTTTTTACGCAGAGCATCATTAAGGATAAATCTTACCTGCCTTTTCTGCACAGCTATTCAACAAGGTTCTATGCTGATTTCAAGCCTTCTGAAATCCCCGATGAAAACATTGATGCCTGGAAGAGATTCTTTAACAACCAGTTTTCTTATGCAGAGACCGATTATCTGGTGAATAAGATGAGCATCAATGATCTTAATGCGCTGAAAAAAGGCAATACTACTAATCCGCTGCTGATCAAAGCCGGCCCAGGATTCTACCGGAAATACAGCGAAGCGGTAGATTACCTGATTGAAGCCAAATATCTGGAGCCTTACATGCGGATCAAATATGTGGCTAATCCGAACGCCTTTTTTTACAGCGGGCCGCAAAACACTCTAAATGCGACCAGCCTGGATTATCAGAAAACCATTTCCGCTCTGACTTCCCTGTACAATACTGCCCGCAATCCTGAGATCAAACAGCGGTACGGATATCAGCTGGTTCGCTTTAACCATTACACCCGGAATTACGATGCTGCTGTACATGCCTTCAAAACCTATGTACAGCCTATCCAACTAAAGGGAGCGCCTTACATTATGGCTTTGGATCAGCTTGCCGGAGCCCAGCGTGGACTTGGGCAGGACAGTGAAGCAAACTGGAACTTCTTTCAGGTATTCAAAGACAGCAGGAGCCGTAAAGAATCCGCATTTGTATCCATGAAACTTTCGGATACGGCCGCCTTCAACAATATGCTGAAAAGGGCGCAGACTGATGAAGATAAAAATATGGCGTATTTTCTTCTGGGCTACGATGAGTTCACGAATCCGATTCCGGTAATGGAAAAGATGTACGCAATCAACCCTGATTCCGAAATCCTGAAAGTGATGGCTGTAAGAAGCATCAATGAACTCGAAAGAAGCTACCTTCCCATCTATTATTATGATAATAGTAATACGATCACTCAGACGGATTCTGCAGATAACCCGGCAAAAGCCAGCACTTCGACTACGTCAGTAACCGAAAAGAAAGAGCTTTCATTCTGGCAGAAAGTTGTCAGGTTCTTTAAAAATCTTTTCAGCAGTCCGAAAAAAGGCGATTCAGATACAGCAACCGAAGAGGATGACGAGAAACTGCTGAATAATCCTAACAGGATCCCATTGTTCACCAAGAACAATTATTATTATGATGAACAGAAAAAGGATTTTCTGGAAGACCTGGAAAAGTTCACTGATAAAGTGAAAGAGAAAACCGCCGACGAATACTGGCAGATCGCCGATGCTTATCTGAAGTTTCTGAAAAAAGATTACAAAGCAAGCACCGAGATCCTCCAGTCTATCAAAACCTCTAACCCCGAATATAAGGAACAGATCCAAAGGATGAAGCTGCTGAATGATATTGTTTCACAACCAAGGATTGATGCAGATTACGAAGATCATCTGATGAAAAACTATGCTGCCTATTTTAAAGATCAGCCCGACCAGAAAAAAGACAGTACATCAAATGCTGATTATTATATTCCCAGTCCTTCAACAAAAGATTTTCTGAAAGATGTCCTGGCGAACCGGTATTTCCTTCAGGGAGAAGACGCCAAATCTTTCCTGATAAGCAATAAACTTTCTGATCTGCAATATGGTCCGGACCTGAATCTGGTAAAAAATGTTGAAGCTTTTTACCGCAAACCTCAGAAAACCGAATTTGAACAGCAAATTATTGCTGAAAATTTGGATGATGTGGGAAATATTGACGCTTTTTTCGCTTTAATCTATGGTGACCATGCGATGAAACTGGGAGATTTCGCTAATGCCAAGTCGTATTATGTGAAAGCGCAGAACTTTTCGGGCATCCCAAGGAAGGATTGGAGTGATCAGGCCAATACCATAGTTCCGATGAAGTATGCTACCGGTGCGTACAATGGATTTAGTAATATTCCCGATCTGGTGTTCGGACATAATGTCTGGGTAAGCTATACCAGCAGCCCGGCAGAAAGTATGGAAAAAGAAGATTATTCCGCATTCCCTTTCATCAAGCCTTCCATGAACAAACTCGAGCTCGCCGATGCACTGCTCCGGCTTAAACAGGCAGGAAATAGCAAGGGAGCGAAGGCGGCAAAGGCCAACCAGCTGATTGGAAACCTGCTTTATAATACATCAATACTGGGGTATTACAGACAGCTATTCGTGATGGACCTCGATAATACCAATGGGGGAAAATATGATTTCCAGAATCAGAAAAGGAAAATAACCTATCAGTACTATTATAAAAATTTCCCTAGCCTGTCTTATCTGGAGCCAGACAATTTTGACCTTAGTATCGGATATTACAATAAAGCTCTTAGCCTTTCAACAGACAGGGAGCAGAAAACCAGGATCTTGTTTCAAATGGCCAGTGCAGAGCAGGGTAAATACTATCAGTATGAAGCCAACAGCAATGTAAATATAGATTATTCAGATCCGAAATGGTCTGAAAAGCAAGATGCCCACCAGAACCAACTTGATGACATCAAGAATCAGAGATACAGAACTTATTTTACGGTCCTGAGAAACCAATATGCAGATACGCAGACTGCACAGAAGCTTATGGGAAGCTGCTCCTATCTTGATTATTTTATGAAATAAATGAAAAAAAGGGATCAAAATGATTCCTTTTTTTCTTGTTGTGCCTGTTGTTTCAGCCATTCGTCATGCTTTTTCCTGAACAGTTCATCTTTATGGTCCTGATTCCTTTGTGCAGCATCGATAGAGTGTGAGGCGTGGATATCTTCATCCTCTTCGGCAAAATCAGCAAGCTTCTCATAATAGCAATGCAGCTGATCCAGTTCCTTTTCTGTGAGGTCTTCAATGTCTACAATCCTGTTGCTCGCTTTTTCATTGGCAGCGATAAGCTCATTCAATTTGATCTGTATTGCCTTGGAATCTTTATTCTGGGCTTTCTGAATTAAAAATACCATCAGGAATGTGATGATTGTCGTTCCAGTATTGATCACCAGCTGCCACGTTTCAGAATACTTGAAAATGGGGCCTGAAGCTCCCCAGATGATAACGATTAAAGTAGCTGCAATAAAAGCGGAAGAACTGCCTGTGAATTTTGTTGCCCAGTTTGAAAATCTTTCAAAAATATTTTTATTTGAACCATTCATTACATTAAAGTTATACCATCGAAGCAGCAAAAACTCCGCCGAAGAGCTATTTTTAAGGTTATTTTAAGGGAATCAGTTTCCACAGTTTCGCTTGGTGTATTCTTCCTGTTTCTGCTGTGCAAAACCCTTAAGGAGATACTTGCCTGTTGCAGGTCTTGGTAATCCGATAACTTTCAACGAGTGCCAACCTGAAGTTACCTTTATCTTCATAGATTTATGAATACCGTTGCAAGCAGTCCCATGAATTTAGAAGGGCCTTTATTCAGTCCGATTTGTTCGGTAAACTATATGTCCAGTTCTATATTTAAATATAGCTATAGCCTTCTGTGTTTGTAAAATTTGAGATTTCAGTGTTGATGTCCAACACCAAAAACATTTATAAAATAAAAATCCGCTCCTTTTCAGGAACGGATTTTATATAATCACGGCTTAAGTGCACGTTATCACACTTTAATTTCAACATCTACACCGCTTGGTAACTCTAATTTCATTAGAGCATCCACCGTTTTAGAAGAAGAAGAATAGATATCCATCAATCTCTTGTGAGCAGAAAGCTGGAACTGTTCTCTTGCTTTTTTGTTTACGTGCGGAGACCTCAATACAGTGAAGATTCTCTTGTTGGTTGGCAATGGAATCGGACCGTTTACCACAGCACCGGTAGCCTTTACCGTTTTTACGATTTTCTCAGCAGACTTATCTACCAAATTGTAATCGTAAGACTTAAGTTTTATTCTGATTCTTTGTGACATTTTAATCTAATTTAAATATTAACCTTTAGCTTTAGCGATTACTTCTTCAGCAACATTGGTCGGAGCCGGCTCGTATTTTTCGAATTCCATAGAAGACGTAGCTCTACCTGAAGATAAGGTTCTTAATGAAGTTACGTATCCGAACATTTCAGAAAGAGGAACGAAAGCTTTGATTACTTTAGCGTTGTTTCTGTCGTCCATACCGTTCACAGTACCTCTTCTTCTGTTAAGGTCACCTACGATATCCCCCATGTATTCTTCCGGAGTTACTACTTCAAGCTTCATGATAGGTTCCATGATTACTGCTTTAGCAGCTCTACCAGCTTCTTTGAATCCCATCTTAGCGGCTAATTCGAAAGATAGCTGATCGGAGTCAACCGCGTGGAAAGATCCGTCCTTAAGGGTAATTTTCATTGCCTCAACTTCGAAACCTGCCAACGGACCGTTCTTCATAGATTCCTTGAATCCTTTTTCAACCGCAGGGATAAATTCTCTTGGAATATTACCACCTTTGATTTCGTTGATGAATTCAAGACCTGTTTTACCTTCGTCTGCAGGACCGATTTCGAATACGATATCTGCGAACTTACCTCTACCTCCGGATTGCTTTTTGTAAACCTCCCTGTGGCTAGCTGTTTTGGTAAGAGCTTCTTTGTACTCAACCTGAGGCTGCCCCTGGTTAACTTCTACTTTGAACTCTCTTCTCATACGGTCAACGATGATATCCAGGTGAAGCTCACCCATACCGGAAATGATCGTTTGTCCTGATGCCTCGTCAGTTTTAACCTGGAATGTAGGATCTTCTTCAGCAAGTTTTGCTAGAGCGTTACCCATTTTATCCTGGTCAGCTTTCGTTTTAGGCTCAACAGCGATACCGATTACCGGATCCGGGAAGATCATAGATTCAAGAACGATAGGGTTCTTTTCATCAGATAGGGTATCTCCTGTTTTAATATCTTTAAATCCTACTGCTGCACCGATATCTCCTGCTTCAATAAATTCTACAGGGTTTTGCTTATTCGCGTGCATCTGATAGATTCTGGAAATTCTTTCCTTGTTTCCTGATCTTGTGTTCAGGATATAAGAACCTGCATCAAGTCTTCCTGAATAAGCTCTGAAGAATGCCAGTCTACCTACGAACGGATCAGTGGCAATCTTGAATGCTAATGCAGAGAAAGGCTCTTTTACATCCGGCTTTCTTGTGATTTCAGCATCCGTATCAGGGTTTGTACCTTTGATATCGTCTTTATCCAGTGGAGAAGGAAGATATTTACAAACCGCATCCAGCATGAACTGAACTCCTTTGTTTTTGAAAGAAGAACCACAAGTCATAGGAATGATGGATAAATCGATGGTAGCTTTTCTTAATGCTTCGTTGATTTCGTCTTCAGAAATTGAATCCGGATCTTCAAAGAATTTCTCCATCAGAGTTTCATCATAGTCTGCTACTGCTTCTACTAACTTCTCTCTGTATTCAAGAACTTCATCTTTCATGTCATCAGGAATCGGAACTACCTCGAAAGTAGCACCCTGTCCTGCATCATCCCAGATGATCGCTCTGTTTTTGATTAAGTCTACAACACCTTTGAAATCTTCTTCAGCACCGATTGGTAAAACGATTGGAACTGCATTGGATCCTAACATTTCTTTTACTTGTTTTACAACGTTCAAGAAGTCAGCACCCTGTCTGTCCATTTTGTTTACGAATCCCATTCTCGCTACTTTGTAGTTGTCAGCAAGTCTCCAGTTGGTTTCAGACTGAGGTTCTACACCGTCTACGGCAGAGAATAAGAATACAAGACCATCCAATACCCTTAGAGATCTGTTTACCTCTACAGTGAAGTCAACGTGTCCCGGTGTATCGATGATATTGAAATGGTAAGGTTTTGTTTCAGGCAAAGTTTTTCCCTGATCTGTTGGGAAGTTCCAAGAACAAGTAGTTGCAGCAGAAGTAATGGTGATACCTCTTTCTGCTTCCTGCTCCATCCAGTCCATTGTAGCGGCACCTTCGTGAACCTCACCGATTTTGTGGGTTTTACCCGTATAGAATAAAATTCTTTCTGTAGTGGTCGTCTTACCGGCATCAATGTGAGCGGCAATACCAATATTTCTAGTAAATTTAAGATCTCTTCCCATTTCAGATTAGAATTTGAAGTGTGAGAAAGCTTTGTTTGCTTCCGCCATTTTGTGAGTATCGGATTTCTTTTTGTAAGCAGCACCTTCTTCTCTTGAAGCAGCTAAGATTTCAGCAGAAAGCTTAAGTGCCATAGATTTATCATTTCTTGCTCTTGCATACTTGATTAACCATTTCATTGCCATAGAAATTTTTCTGTCAGCTCTGATTGGCATTGGAATCTGGAAGTTAGCTCCTCCTACTCTTCTTGAACGCACTTCTACGTGAGGCATTACATTGGTAAGGGCATCTTTCCAGATTTCAAGGGCAGTCTTTTCGTTCTCCCCTTTTTTGTTTTCTACGATTTCTAATGCATCATAGAATATTTTGAATGCGATTGACTTCTTACCGTCAAGCATCAAGTTGTTTACGAATCTAGTCACCAATTGATCATTAAACTGAGGATCTGGTAACAACGGTCTTTTTTTCGCTTTTGTCTTTCTCATTGTTTCTGTACCTTATTTAATGATTATTTTTTCTTTCCTTTAGCTGGTGCAGCTGGTGCCTGACCTGGTTTAGGTCTCTTAGCTCCGTACTTAGATCTTCTCTGTGTTCTTCCATTTACACCTGCAGTGTCTAATGCACCTCTTACGATGTGGTAACGTACTCCCGGTAGGTCTTTCACCCTTCCGCCTCTTACCAATACTATCGAGTGCTCCTGAAGATTATGTCCTTCGCCCGGGATGTAGGCGTTAACTTCTTTACCGTTAGAAAGTCTTACCCTTGCAACTTTTCTTAGTGCAGAGTTAGGTTTCTTCGGTGTAGTAGTATATACTCTCGTACATACACCACGTCTTTGTGGACAAGAATCAAGGGCAGCCGATTTGCTCTTCTTGGCAAGCGTGGCTCTTCCTTTTCTTACTAATTGTTGAATAGTAGGCATTTAATTGCTTTTTATTTTAGGGTGCAAAAATATGAATAATTTTTTAACCTACAAGCAGTTATGTATAAATTTACTTTAATAATTAAAAATTATTTAATCTTCCTAACGTTCTCATCCATAAGAAGTACCTGTACATTTTTATTCCATGGAAACTGCCTGATGCGCTCCTGCAGAAGAGAAAACCGATGCGGATCTATGCTGTAGACCGAAACCTCAGCTCTTGCCGCGGTTATTTTATGGCTGATCTTTATGACCGCTGCTTTTTTCCAGTTTTCGGGAATATGGCCCTGAAGCCATTCATCATATACAATAGCCAGATCATAATGGTTATCATAACCATACCGGATCAGGAAGTTCTTAAACGTTTCATCAAACTGCCTTTTGTTTTCATTAAAAGGAATTGTTTCTTTTGAACCGAGCCCCGCAATGTCCAGGAGATGGATATCGGTATAATAAGAAATGGCACCGATATCATTGGCAATGATTTTAGAAGTATTATAATAGGTATGCAGAAATCTGGCAGACTGTACCTGCTGTTCATAAATATTTTTGCCGCCATTAATCAGCATCAGATGGGCATATCCTGTTTTGTATACCAGCAACACTACATTACCCAACACCAATAATGCTATAAGTTTTTGATTTCTGAAATCCCTGAAAAATCCTTTGAGCTCAGGAATCAGCAGCATGGAGAAACCAACCAGCAGGTAGGCTTCATAACGGAATACCCCTTTCAGGTCTGCAAAAAGGGTGTGACAGATCATTAGCAGAGAAAGGGCAATAAGAAGGAAACGTCCGGAAAGGATTTCTTTCATTTTTTTGTTTCTCATATCCTTTATAATGATTACAATAACCAATATAATGGGAAGAAATCCTGTCTTATAGAAACTAATGTTGCAGAGGAAGTTATCCACCAGCATTGTTTTAAGCTGTACAAAAAGCCCGGAGTCAAAACTCAGCTTGGTTCCTTTGACCAGTATTGAATTGGGGAAAAAGTGTCCGTCCTGACGATAATTCCACACACAAAAAATAAGAACAGGAATAAAGCCAGCCATAATCACCGCTACAGACTGCTTCCATTTCCCTGACAATGCAAAAAGAAAACTGAGAATAGCAAAGTAAAACATGCTTTCAAACCTTACTACCCCCATCAGCATCAGGCTTCCGTAAAATCCCAAAGTCCTGTAGGGATTATGATGCGGATTGCAGAAACAGAAAATATTAATGATCAGTAATAATACATGGAATATATGTTCCATCCCAGACATTACCTGCAGATGCAGGACGGCAAAGAGAACAGTGAAGAGCGTTACGATAACGACAGTCTTCACCTGACTAAAAAACCTGGTAAACCATGAATTTAAGAAAAAGATGACTCCTGCAAAGCAGACTGCATTAAAATACAGGGGAATCTGATCATTATTACCCAATGCAGAGATGAACCGGCTGATCAGATAAGTAAACATCGGTGAAGACGATGTGGACGAAAATGCATACCTCGTAATCCCCCAAACTTTATGGAAGGCAAAATTTTTAGCTATAGCCAGATGGATATAGGCATCGTCAATCAGATAAATATAATGACCGTCTGTTTTTGTCAGCGTATTTAAATAATAGCCCATGCATATGGCAGCACATACCACAAAAGAAATCAGAAAACTTTTTGCACCTTTTGGGAAGGATAGGAACATTTTTTGAATGAATATTAAAATCTCAAAGATAAGCATCATCAATTACTTTTATCACAGGTATTGAAATCTGTTTGTTAAATTTGTACATCATAATAAACTGCTAAATATAACATCCTATGAAAAACGCAAGCATTATCGGATTAAATGAAACCGACTGTAAGCAAATCGCAGAAAAACTAAATACACTTCTGGCTAACTATTCCGTATTTTATCAGAATACCAGAGGTTCACACTGGAACATTAAAGGGGATCAATTCTTTACTCTTCATCCTAAATTTGAAGAATTATACAACAGCCTGGTCCTTAAAATCGATGAAATAGCAGAAAGGATCCTGACCCTGGGTGCTACTCCTGCTCACAATTATTCTGATTACCTGAAGGTATCTACCATCAAAGAAAGCACGGACGTAAGCGATGCTACCGTAAGCGTGCAGAACATTCTGAATTCATTTAAGGTAGTTATCGACCTGCAAAGAGAACTGCTGGATATCACAGAAAAAGCAGGTGATGAAGGAACCAATTCCCAGATGAGCGACTATATCACAGAACAGGAAAAAGAAGTTTGGATGTACAACTCTTATCTTGGTAAATAATCATCCTTACATCAGCAAAAAATTAAAAAAATCACCTTACATTTAAGGTGGTTTTATTTTTAATACCTATATTTGCGTATAAATTACACAATAATGAATGACGTACGATTGAATTCTATCCTGGATAATGATTTCTATAAAATCACCATGCAGAATGCCGTGGTAAAATTATTTCCCGGCTCCATAGTAAAATACGAGTTTATCAACCGTGGCAAACACCAGTTCCCGGAAGGCTTTGATCATGCTTTAAGAGAGGCCGTAAATAAGATGGCTGAACTTAAACTTACGAAAGAAGAAAAGAAATATATGGCAAGGACCTGTCCTTATATTGATCTTCCGTACCTGGATTTCCTTGAAGGGTATCACTATGATCCTTCTGAGGTCAAAATCCACCAGGAAGGAAGCGAACTTTCTGTGATTGTGGAAGGACTCTGGTACAGGACTATCCTCTGGGAAGTACCTTTGCTGGCACTTATCAGCGAACTGCATTATGAAATGAACCATATGGAAAGGGATTCCAATGAGGTGGTGATGAACAGAACGATTGAGAAAGCCGATTCCCTGGCGAGACTGGGAGTGACTTTTGCAGAATTCGGCACCCGAAGGAGGCATTCCTACAAAGTGCAGAACCTTGTGATGGAAGCTTTAACGCAGAAAAAGGAGTCTACGTTCATCGGAAGTTCCAACGTACATTTCGCCATGAAATATGGGGTCAAACCTATCGGTACCCATGCCCATGAATGGTTCATGTTCCATGCGGCCGAATATGGTTTCAAAACAGCTAACGATCTGGCCCTGGAACATTGGGTGGATGTATACCGAGGAGATCTCGGAGTAGCACTTTCGGATACCTACACCACAGATGTTTTCTTCCAGCAGTTTGATAAAAAATTTGCCAAGCTATTCGACGGAGTACGCCATGACAGCGGGGATCCTCTGGAGTTTGCCGATAAAACCATCGCCCATTACCAGAAGCATGGAATTAATCCTTTATTTAAATACATTATTTTCTCTGATGCCCTGAACCTTGAAAAGGTAGAGGAAATTACAAATTACTGCAGAGGGAAAATCGGGATTTCCTTCGGAATAGGAACCAACCTGACGAATGACGTGGGTTTAAAACCTATGAACATCGTTATGAAACTGATCGGCGTTCAGGCTCCGAACCAGGAATGGATCCCAACGGTAAAGCTGTCTGATGAACACGGAAAATATACCGGTGATCCTAAAATGATTGAACTCGCGAAAGAATTCCTGAGAATTAAAGAATAAATTCAAATTAATTCATACTTCTATAAAAGTGATGTAATGCAGAGCCTTTTTTCGTAAATTAGCTGTAATTCGTCAGCATTGCTTATGGTAAGAATGTCTGTATGAACCGATAATAACCAATATACAGTATTTTATGAAAAAAACTAACTTGACCAAACTTTCAAGGCAATCATTGAAAGAAATCTCCGGAGGTGGTGGAGACCTCTACCCTGCATTGGAATGTTATTCAGACATGGAATGCCGCGGCCACGGCGAAGCTCTGATCATGTGCCCGGACGGAACATCTTCTATGACTAATTACAGCTGTATCGGAGGAGAATGCTTGCTGAATACGGGATTTTGTAACCCGGCAGAACCGGTTCCCGTCCCGGGATCCTGAAACAGATAATAATATTAAAGTGAGCCCTATAGCTCACTTTTTTTATAAATCTATTGTATGACGTTCCCAGTCCTGATTCAGATTTTACTTAATTTTTGCATCAGTATGGCTTCCATCTTTTCGTATCCTTTTGCAGTAGGGTGAATTTCATCTTCCGTGTAAATTTGATCCAGTCCGTTTCTTGAATCTTTCATTTGGGAATGGTAATCCACATAAGGAATATGGTTCTTCTCCGCATAGTTTTTGATTATTTTGTTCAGGGCGATCACCTTCTCTGCCGGATGCATGTCTTTTCTCCAGCCGAAGTTGTAAGCCGGAAGCACAGAACAGAGAACAACCTTGATCTGATTGGCTTTTGCCAGTTCCGCCATAGAAACTATATTTCCGAAAACCTTGTCTAAAGAAATCGGCCCCTGATTTTCTGCAATATCATTGGTTCCGGCAAGAATAATGACACGCTTAGGTTTTAACTGAATCACATCCTCTCTGAACCTTAAAAGCATCTGAGAGGTTACCTGTCCGCTGATTCCTCTTCCTACGAAATTATTCTTTTTAAAGAAATCCGGATCAGTTGAGAACCATCCTTCCGTAATGGAATCCCCCATCAGGACAGAATTAGGCGTTAGCTTTTTGGCTATGATCTCCTGGTTTTGTTTTTCGTATTTTGCATAATTGGCAAAATCCTGCGCGGACAGCAGTGCCGAAAAAATAATAGCAGTAATGGTTAAGAATTTCATTGAATTTTATTTATATTTTGATCTAATGAAATAACGAAAATTTAATTAATCACGCAAATAATGTTTAGTGAAACGGCCGGGAAACCGGCATCCATTTCCCTGTAAACCTGTTCATCAGTTTTAAATTCATTACCGAGATCATTACCTCGCTACAAGTTTGCTGATCAGGTAAAAATTACGGTTTCCCGTAAAACGAATCAATGATTCTTTTTGTAATTTTGGGCTATGGAGATGACCTATTTGATTATCGGATGTATAGCCGGAGTAATAATCGGCGTAATCATTGCCTACTTTGCCCTGAAATCGTCTATGGTTTCACGAAGTTCGTATGATGAGCTGAATAGTTTACACATTAAAAGCCATTCTGACCTGGAAAATTCCCAGCAGAAAATACAGGAACTGGTTCAGAATGCCAACACGGAAAAAGAACTGATTCAGCAGCAGTCTGATTTAATGAGTGACCTGAAAAACGAACTGGCCAAAATTTCCGCCGAGTATGCCTCGTTGAATACCCAGTTTCAGGAGCAGAAGCAGGCAGGCCTGAAACAGGCTTCCCAGATTGAAAGTTTACTGACTGAAAAGCAGAATATCTATGCTAAAAATTCTGAGCTTTCGGCCATCAATGAAAGCCTGCAACAGTCCCTGGAAAGCCAGAAAAAAGAAATCATGAAAATCCAGGAAGAAGCCAAGCTCCAGTTTGAAAACCTGGCGAGTAAAATCCTGGAGGAGAAGACTGAAAAATTCACACTTCTCAACCAGAATAACCTGAAAACCATCCTTGAGCCTTTTCAGGAAAAGATCAATGACCTTAAGAACCGCGTGAACGAAGCATATGAGAAAGAAAACAAGGAACGGTTTTCATTGGCGGAAAAGGTAAAGGAGCTGGCAGAACTGAACCAGCAGATCTCGGAAGACGCTAAAAAACTGACCCGTGCGCTTAAGGGAGAAAGCAAAACCCAGGGGAATTGGGGCGAGATGATCCTGGAGAGCATCCTTGAAAAATCCGGCTTAACGAAAGGACAGGAATACTTCCTTGAGCATGAGCTCCGGGATGAGGACAATAAAGCACTCTTCTCAGAATTTTCCGGTAAAAAAATGAGGCCGGATGCCGTGGTAAAATACCCGGATGAAAGAAACGTCATTATAGATTCCAAAGTCTCCCTTACAGCATTTACTGAACTTGTGGATGAAACGGATCACGATATATACATCATCAAGCTGAACCAGCACTTGTCATCCATTAAGAACCATATTCAGCAGCTGAGCCAGAAAGCCTATGATGATTATGGAAAATCACTTGATTTCGTGATGATGTTCATCCCAAGTGAACCGGCTTACATTGCTGCAATGCAGGCAGACCAGAACCTTTGGAATTATGCTTATGACAGAAGGATCCTGCTGCTTAACCCAAGCAACCTGATCACTTCCCTGAAACTGATAGCCGACCTCTGGAAGCGTGAATACCAGAACAGGAACTCGATGGAGATCGCTGAAAGAGGCGCCAAGCTGTACGACAAATTTGTCGGGTTTATTGAGAACCTTGAAAAAGTAGGCAAGAACCTTGATCTTGCCAAGAACTTTTACAATGATGCCTACAAACAGCTTTCCACAGGAAATGATAATCTGGTGATTCAGACCCAGAAGCTGAAATCACTGGGTATTAAAAATAAAAAGGAATTACCGCAAAGCCTTATTGATAACAGTAATTTAATAGAATAATAAAACTATGAAAAAGCAAGTCATCATCATCTTAATAAGCCTTGTATTATTCATGGCCTCACTTCCTTTCACGGCAGTGTATTCAGGTAATAACGAAATAGGGGGATTGACATGCCTTCTTCTTGGCTGGGCAGAACCAGAGCGTGGAGGAATTGCATGGTTTGCCAATCCTATTTTTTTTATTTCGGCTTTCTTTCTGCTTTTTAGGCTGGCTAAAATATCAGCAGTGTTAAGTCTTATTGCAGTCGTACTTACGTTCTGCTACTTATCCGTAGGTGAAATCACGATTGATGAAGCCGGTTATCGATATCCTATAACCAGCTACGGAATCGGGTACTACCTTTGGATTGCAAGTTGTATTAGCCTTTTTATAGGCAGCCTGATTCTTTTAAAACCTAAAAAAGAAGTCTAGGTAGATTTCAAATATAGTTTAAGAGATGTTCTCCTTTACAGTATATCCTTATCCTAAATCTGCTGTTTGCCCAGGTCCATGATACTACCGAACTTATTGAGATATTTCTCATTACATTTTTAGGATCAGCACTATTTTCATGGGTTTACATTGAGACCGATTTTAATTTATGGACAGCTATTTTTCTTCATTTCTTTATGAATGTATACTGGGAGATTTTTAATGTCGCAGAAAATGTTTCAGGGAATTTGTACGGAAACGTGTTTAAAGCTTTGTCTGTCTTATTGATTATCGCACTTATCATCTACAGAAAACAGAGAGGCAAGACTACATTTCAAATTACAGTCAAAAACCTTTTCATTAAAACGGAACTGTCCTAATCACATATTTTCCATAATTTTGCAGCATGCTCATAGAAAGTTTACAAAACGATAAGATAAAAAATATATCCCGTCTGCTTACCGACAACCGGTTCCGCAAAAAATCAGGGCTTTTTACTGTGGAAGGCCAGCAGGAAAATGATCGTGCTATACGATACGCTTATGAACCTGCAGAATTTTTCATCTGTGAATCGATTTTCAAAGGGAATATTCCTCAAAACGGGAAAATCCATTATGTAAGTGATAAAGTCTATGAGAAAATTGCTTACCGGGGAACTTCAGAAGGAATTATCGGCGTTTACAAAACTAAAGAACTTCCGCTGTCTTCATTTATACCCGGCACACAATCTACCGTGATTGTTGTTGAAGGTATTGAAAAACCCGGCAATCTGGGCGCGATCCTGAGAAGCTGTGAAGCATTCGGCATTGATGCATTGATCGTGACCGATGGAAAAACGGATTTTTACAACCCCAATGTCATCCGTTCCAGTGTCGGCTGCCTGTTCGGCATGCAGGTATTCCAGGCCGGAAATGCTGAAGTTCTGGAATTTTTGCAGGACAATGGCTTCAATCTATATACTACCCTGATGGATGAAACAGCAGAAGATATTTATACCAGGAATTTCACCCAGAAATCCGCCGTTCTTTTTGGCACCGAACATTCTGGTTTAAGCGATTTCTGGATCGGGAAAGGACAGAATACACTGATCCCGATGGCCGGAAGTATTGATTCACTGAACCTCAGCAATGCTGTTGCCATTACCTGCTATGAAGCCTTAAGGCAAAAGAAGCAACAGCCTTAGAAATAGATATACATTGGTTGACAGGTGAATATATTAATTCCAGTATAAAACAGGATAATGGTATAATATTGATCTGATTCAAATTATGTGTCTTTAAATATCATACAATCAGTAAAAGCATCATCAGTAAACAGTGATCCAAGGAATATTCTGAACTCATATGCTAGCATGAAAAATTAATTGATAAGTAATGAACATAAAAAAACCGCTTCACAGGGTGAAGCGGTTCTTATTATTAGTATGGTACTAATTATTTTTTAGCAGCGTCTACAGCATTTTTAGCGTCTTTTGCAGCATCTTTAGCAGCATCAGCAGCTCCTTTAGCAGCTTCACCAGCGTTCTTAGCAGCATCTTTAGCAGCGTCAGCACCAGCAGCAGTAGTAGCAGAAGCAGCATCTTTAGTAGCGTCTACAGTAGCAGAAGCAGCAGAATCAACAACAGTAGCAGCAGAATCAGCTACAACAGCAGCAGAATCAGCAGTAGCTACAGCAGCAGAATCAGCAGTGTTTCCAGTTTCAGTAGATTCAGTTTTTTTACAAGCAACTAAAGAGATTGCAGCGATAGCAGCTACGAATAATGACTTTTTCATAATAAATTAAATTTAATTTTGTTAATATTGTTTTTAAAAACTTTTTCTCTGTTCGGTTATTTGAACAAGACAAAGGTAGAGCAGTTATCAAACTTGTTTAGGAAAAATAATTGTAATACCTTTGTAAAACAGTTTTACAAATTAATACTACTGATAATCAATAAATTAATTATATTTAACGGATTGACTGATTTAGACCTACTACATTTTGAGCAGCTGAAAAAAGAGGTTCAGGCTCAATATCTGAAAGAATACACCCCTTCTCATGATGATATTTCAAAGTGGAAAGGGATTGATATCATATATTTTCAGGAAGACTTGCGCAAAAAAGCCAAAGGGAACATCAGCGAGAAGTCTTTTTACACCTATTTCAAAAACTCACCTGTAACAAAGCTGCCCAGGATAGACATGCTTAATTTATTGAGTATTTATGCGGGTTATGACTCCTGGTACGAGTTTAAAAAACAACATCTTTTTGCCGGTGAGCTGCTACAGCAGGATGAGGAAATCAACGAGGAGGAAATACAGGAATTGGAAAATTTCACATATTCAAGTCCGGAACTTCAAAAAGAAGATCATAATGCTGAAAAAGCAGTCCGGAAACAACCCGAAAATCCCGATTTACAAAAAAGTAGTTCTGAAAATCAAACACTTAACAGTAAAGCAACAATTACCTCTTCTTCTTCACCAACGGTTGTTTCTCAAGAGAAGAATTTCTTCAGAAAGAATGCATGGATTATGGTAACAGCTGTTTTAGTTACGATTTCAGGAGTATTAGGTTTCAAAGATGAACTTTTTTCTAAAAATTACACATTCTGCTTTACCGATGCGGACAGGGGTGTCAATGTGATCAATACACTTGAAATTAAGGTCATCAAAGAAAACGAATCGCCCATGCTGTATAAGATCAAGCCCGGAGAATGTTTTGAGTATTCTACAAAGGACAAAATCCTTAAAATGCAAATCAGTGCTCCTTTCTACGAGACTCTAGATGTCAACAGGAATCTGGAGACCGCCCCTGATAAGGAAATGATCGAGCTGAAGCCTGATGACTATAAAATGGCCGTTAATTACTTCTCTGTAAAGGATGCCAACGGAAACCCTGAACTCCTGAAACAGAAACGGAAACAGCTGGAGAACCTCATCAGCGACCATGCCATCATTTACCAGGTATACGACAATGCAACCTACGGTATCGAAACCCTCGACAAACAGAAATACATTACCCTGGTCACCACTCCAACCACCTCGCTGAAGAATTTGAGTGTGATCGAGATGAAAAAAGACAAAGGAAAAATAGTATCCATCAAATTTAAAATTGCAAGTACAAATGAAAATAAACAATAACTTTTTACTTTTTGCAATATTAGTCTGCTCCCTGATTGCCTGTAACAAGAAAACAACAGAGGTGAGCGACCTTGATAAGCTGCGAAACAGCAACAATAAAGCCAGCTATCCGGCAGTACAGATGGACAGCGCTCAGGCCATCAATTTCATTACCAGACAAAAGGTACAGGAACTGCTGGATCTTTCCACGTTGTACCTATCCGGAAACAGGAAGACTGAAATCGACAGTGTCATCTATTCCCAGATGCAAAGTTATTTCCATAAACCGGACAGCCTTACTTTCAACAGGCTTTTCCGCGAGTTGGACAGCATGAAGGTAAAAACAGCAAAGGTGATCAACCTGGAAGTGTATAAAGATTATTACAAGGAGGATACGCTGGATTTTGCCCGTTTCAATGTGGAATACTTTGATGATAAAAACAGGTCTTTGGGAAACTTTGAAAAGAATGCCCAGTATATTCTGGTTTCCAAGCCGATCCAGTTTAAGAAGGAATTTAAATTTTACTTCCTGAATTTCTATTCACCACCGCTTAAAAAGGACAGCACTTCCGTAGGCGTTACCAAATAATCCAGAGGAATATCATATTCCCAGACATCTTCTATCAGCTCATCGGGATTAAAGTAATTGATCCCGATTTTTTTGGATTCCCCGGAAAGGCTGCTGAACAGGCTATCATAAAAGCCTTTTCCATATCCTACCCTATTCCCCTTATTATCCGCGTACAACAGCGGGGTAATAATATAGTCAAAATGAGAAAATCCGGCATCCTGATCAGAAACCGGTTCAGAAATCCCCCAATGATTAACTGCAAAAACAGTTTCCTCTGTTATTTCTACGGAGATCATCCTGGTGCCGTCCACCTTAGGAACAAAAACACGGATGCCCCTGCTTAGGCAATAATCAATAAACGGTTGGGTATCTATTTCCCTGAACTTTCTGATCGGAATAAAAATATGTACCGACTGCCCGGGAAGGGGATTGAAATAAGCTGTAAAATTCATGAAGACAGCTTCAGATAACAGGAAAGCCTCATCAATTGATAAGGCTTGTCTTTTCTGCATATATTTTTTCCTGAGTTCTGCTTTAAGCATCACAATTCTGCATTTTAAGTGTTCAGGATCTTGTATAATTTATCCGATAAACGAACTCTGAACGGAAGTTCAAAAGTGATCTGATCACCCGCTACCGCGGTATCGCTGAAATTTCCATTTACAAAAATCTGAGTAACGCTTACTTCCTGGTCGCCCGTTGTAGGTCCTGAAATCAAGATCTTGTCTCCTACTGACAGTCCGTCGTTTTCAATTAAAAACTGGGCAATTTTTGACTTTGAATAATAATGTTCGGCTTTTCCGATCAATGTCTTTTTAACCTTAATTTTCTGACGGATGTCTTTCGTTTCAGCTTTTGCTGCTTTAGCCAGGGTCTGTGTTGAACGCTCTCCGGAATGTTTGAATTTGAGCGCTTCCGATTTTCCTTTCCTGAAAACTTTATTGCCTACCTGAAGTCCTTTTCTTAAAGCAACCTGTTGCTCCCATGGCAGGTGAATCGTTTCCAGGCATTCTGTGGAACAGCAGTTTTCCATGGCCGCCTTACACTCATCACACTGGATGAATAATAAATGGCAGGCGTCATTCGCACAGTTCGTATGATTGTCACATGGTTTACCACATTGGTGGCACTGGGCAATGATATCATCCGTAATACGCTCTCCCAGGCGATGATCAAATACAAAATTCTTACCGATGAATTTGCTCGGGATACCTTCTTCTTTAATCTGGCGTGTGTATTCAATGATACCCCCTTCCAGCTGGTACACATTTTTAAAACCCTGATGTTTAAAATAGGCACTCGCTTTTTCACAACGGATTCCGCCGGTACAGTACATGAGCAGGTTCTTATCTTCTTTGAAATCCTGTAACTGGTCGTTGATGATCGGCAGGCTTTCCCGGAAATTTTCCACATCAGGTGTGATGGCGCCTTCAAAGTGTCCTACTTCGCTTTCATAATGGTTTCTGAAATCCACAACAATGGTGTTGGGATCTTCCAGCAGTTCATTAAACTCCTTAGCCTTTAGATGGACTCCCTTGTTTGTCACATCAAAGGTTTCGTCATTCAGCCCGTCGGCAACAATCTTATTTCTTACTTTTATGGTGAGCTTCAGGAAAGAATGGTTATCCTGTTCTACCGCAACATTCAGGCGGATGCCTTTCATGAAATCATATGCTTCCAGTGTATTGCGAAATGCTTCAAACTGATCTGCAGGAACACTCATCTGAGCATTGATTCCTTCGTGTGCAACATAAATACGGCCCAATGCATCAAGGGCATTCCAGGCTATAAATAATTCGTCGCGAAATTTTTTGGGATCTTGAATTTTGGCATACGCATAGAAAGACAATGTAAGGCGTTCCTTACCGGCTTCATCAATAAGCTGAGCTCTTTCTTCTGCGCTTAAGGTGTTATACAGTTGCATGCTATAAACGGTTTAAGTGAGAAAAAAATTTTTGCAAAGATAACCATTTTAATGAATTTCTCCTATTCCATAAAATTTCATTCCGTGAAATATCAATTCAAGCCCTAACTTAACGGGGCCATCTAAAATTCCGTTCCGGATTTAACCTTCAACACGAATTCAGTATCCAACAATAGCAATATGACATTTTGTCCTTAATAATATTTTAAGATTTGTTAATGCTAATTCCCAAATTATGACAAAATGCATAAAGCTTTCCTATTCCCGTTAAATTTTAGTTAAAAATGAAACATTGCATGCCAAGTGCATACTTATTTAGCATTAAATTTGTTTTAGATTAAAATGAAAAATCAGTATCATAAAATAACAAAGAAAGATATACAAATGAAGAGTACTTTAAAAAAACTATTACCATTTGCTGTAGTAGGTGTTTTATCAGGAGCCACTACGGTGGGCACATTACAATTTTTAGATCATAAGTCCAATACGGAGGATCAGTCTTATTTTACCAAGTCTGCCAATACCTCGTTTGTCGGCATGAATACGGCAGCTGTAGGCGATGACTTCGTAAAGGCTGCCAAAACAACCGTTCCGGCTGTGGTAACTATCAAAAACTACCAGAATAGGTCAACAAGCAGGGCATCTGAACAGGATCTGTTTGACTTTTTCTTTGGGGATCCTTTCGGAGGCAGAGGACAGCAGAGGCAGAGACAGCAACAGCAGGTTCCGGACAATATGCCATCAGGAATGGGATCAGGGGTGATCATCTCGCCGGACGGATATATCATTTCCAATAACCACGTGGTAGCCGGAGCCAACAAACTGGAAGTTGTATTAAGCAATAAAAAATCATACATCGCCACTTTGGTGGGCACAGATCCTAATACGGACATTTCCCTTCTTAAAATCGAAGAAAAAGGACTTCCTTATCTGAACTTTGCCAATTCTGATAATATTGAAGTGGGCCAATGGGTACTGGCTGTAGGAAACCCGCTCGGACTTAATTCAACGGTTACCGCCGGAATCATTTCTGCTAAAGGAAGAGGGATCGGAATTTTAGGTTCACAGGGCAAAGCCGCAAATCCTATTGAGAGCTTCATCCAGACCGATGCGGCCATTAATCCGGGTAACTCAGGAGGTGCATTGGTGAATACCAACGGAGACCTGATCGGGATCAACTCGGCAATCCAGTCTACAACAGGATATTATCAGGGGTACGGATTTGCCGTTCCGTCTAACCTGGCCAGAAAAATTATTGAAGACATTAAGAAATTCGGTATCGTACAGAGAGGATTCCTGGGGGTAACTTCTTTAGACCTTTCCGATGAAATGCAGGTAGCGGCTTACAACAAGCAGAAAAAAACCAATATTAAAGCAGGTTCCGGAGTGTTTGTAACCGGTTTCGGAGAAAACAGCGGGGCTGAAGATGCAGGTCTTAAAGCCGGAGACATCATCACTAAAGTTGACAGTTTCCCGATCACAGATTTCTCTGACCTTTCAGTATCCATCGGAAGCAAACGCCCTGGGGACAAGGTAATGGTCACCTACCTGAGAAATGGTAAGGAATACACCACTACAGTAACACTGAAAGACCAGAAAGGCGGCACTTCTACCAGAACGAAAGCGGACCTCAGCGTGACGGAAAAGATCGGAGCTGAATTCGATAATCTTAGTGACCGTTTCAAAACAGACTATGGACTGAACAGCGGTGTGGTTGCCAAAAACGTTATGGAAGGAGGTGAAATGGCGAAGATCGGGATTGTAGATAATTACATCATTGTAGAAATCAACGGTAAGCCGGTAAACTCGCAGAAAGACGTGGAAAAAATACTGGATAAGTACCAGGGTAATGTACAGGTAAAATTTGTGGATGAATACGGAAGGATCTATACGAAAGGATTCAAAATGCCATAAGATCATCAATTCAAACAACTCACTTTTATACCAGAAAACGCTGCAAATTGCAGCGTTTTCTTATTGTCGTTTGATGATCTTTTCAGCGAGCATCCTTCTTTTTTTCTTTTCGTAGATGACTTCCACTATTTTTCCGCCGATCCATGAAAATGGAAAAAACGTCAGAAAAATGGAAATCTTGTAAAATGTAGGATGATAAGGAAAAACAATAACATCCAGCATAGCGATGAACAGCATGATGAAACCGATAAGAATAGCATAGGCAACCTTCGCATATTTGACGATGATGGCTGTTGCCACACCTCCGATGGTAGTACCCAAACCTGAAATAAACAGCAGGAAGCCGAAAAATGCGTCTTCGCCCTGCATGCTTTCAAGAAAATGCTGCCAGTGTTCAAAGGGAGCAAATGCATCAAAAGTAACCCATTGCGGAAACACCCTTATTCCAAGGGTAATGGTAAGCGCTGCTATGCCAAGGCCTACCAGAATCGCAAATGTATTTCTTATAAAGCTCATGAATTAATCCTGATGGGCAATCATAGAGATTTCAATATCCACATTTTTAGGAAGGCATGAAACCTGTACTGTTTCTCTTGCGGGATAGCTGTCTGCATCAAGGTAAGAAGCATAAATATCATTCATTACAGCGAAATCATCCATGCTTTTAAGGAAAATAGTAGCTTTTACCACATTTTTAAAAGTCATTCCGGCTTCTGTAAGAATGGCCTCCAGGTTTTTCATAACCTGATGCGTTTCTTTTTCAATTCCTTCCACCAGTTTACCTGTAGCCGGGTCTACAGGGATCTGCCCTGAAATATACAAAACACCGTTAGCCATATTAGCTTGGGAATAAGGCCCGATAGCTGCAGGCGCATTCACTGTATTGATTACTTGTTTCATTAGAGTTTATTTTGGGTGCAAATATAAAATTTATATTTACAAATATCAATCCAATTAGAAAGGAGCATTCGGCTGGGTAAAGCTTCTGTCTTTGTACTTCAGTGCATCGCTCAGGATGTTGGCTTTGATCCCGATGAAAAAATCATATACTTTGTACTGTCCGAAAGGAACCCAGTTGAAATTGATCGTGAAACTTCGCTGGTCCCTGGCAAAACCGATCCTTGTATACGCAAGCTGCTGGGTAATCATATCATAATGGGTACTGCCGTTGATATTCCAGTACGGCGTAAGCTTGATACTTCCGTCCAGTCCCACCGATGCGATCCTATTAGGCGTACGGGAAGCAAGCGTTCTGGTGAATGCATAATTCGCATTGATGTTCAACGTCCATGCCTGTTCAAAGTGCGCATAGTTATCATCATCAAAATAGTAGTTTTCGTTCCGGATCTCACCTTTGGTCTTATATTTTTTGGAATAATCTGTCTTCTCTCCGAAGATTTCGTTGCTTAAAGGATAAGACATCTGAACATTGAATCCCTGGATACTGAAGTGTCCGAAATTTTCAGTCCTGATCCCGGCCTCCTGGCCAGGGATATAGATAATGCGGTACGGGTCTATGGATAATGAGGTGTTTACACTCAGTTTATTATTGAAAAAGGAAGACTGCCCGTTTACGGTAAGCACAGACCACGGATGCGTCTTTGCAGCAAAGTTATAGTTCCCGGAAAGGTTTAGGGATTCAAAAAGCTTCATCTTCTTGATGCCGGTAGAATCCTTTTTAGACCTTACCTTCATTTCAATATTGTTTCCGATATTGAATCCTAAAGCTCCCACCATTCCGCTGGTAGGGCTTCCTACAATACCTCCGTCAAAAATAGAATAGGGTGTCAATGCTCCGTTGGCATCATAATAATTCCTGTAATACCCGAAATTAGACCCTCCGAAATCCGGTGAATAGGTAAATCCGATGCTCGGCGTCATCATATGCCTGATCGCTTCAATGGCAGACCCTTTTTTAAACTTAAGCATCCCGTATAATGTGGTCTGCACACTGGCCGTGGTAGAGAATGTAGAATACCCGGAAATTCCTTTTTCCACTTCATTAACAGTGATGTTCTTTAAGGGATCATAGTATTTCCTTGTGGTCTTTGTGGTTAAGGCATTATCGATATTGGCTGCGAGACTGAATGTAAAATATTTAGCAAAGCTGGTATTGGTTCCTAACGCTATATTATTTTTAATACCGGTCTGGAGTTTGTCCCACATCGCCTGAGTAAAGAGTTCCCCTTCATTGGTCTGCACATAATTCGTTAGGTTGAATCCCGTATTCACGGTAATGTTTTCAATAAGTCCTCTTCTTACTCCCGTCTTTGATTTAAAAAGGTAAAACTGGTTGATGGCCACATTCATCTGCGGAAGGCGGAGATCTGAATTACCCGTTGCGAAGTTCTGTGAGTACGAAGCCGTCCCCGTTATTGTTATAGGAAGTGTAAGAAATCTTTTTGTAACCGTTACCGTAGAGTTCTGCTGGGTGTTCAGGACATTCTGGTTGAATATGTAATTGTTATTGACGGTATTGTTGTAAAACTTATTGCTCACGATATCCACCGATGCGGAAAAGGTAAGAAACGGATTGGCTTTGGTATCCTGGGTATGCCTCCAGGCAATCCTGTAGGTGCTGCTTTTGCTGTAATTATCCAGTCCTTTAATTCCACGCACTGTAGTTCCGATATCTGCAGCAAAATTTCCTGAATACCTGTATTTCTTTACATAATTCATTTCAGGTCTCAGGTTCCAGCTCCCTTTTGTATAAATGTCCGCAAGCACCTTGAGATCAAAATGCTCACCGATGGGCTGGTAATATCCCAGTCCGTTCAGGAAGAATCCTACGTCCTGCCGCTCTCCGAAACTCGGAATGAGGATTCCGGCAGACCTTTTATCTGAAAACGGAAGAATTGCAAAAGGCATGATGAGCGGCGTAGGTACCTGCTCTATATACATCTGTATGGGACCGGTGATGATCTGTGATTTTTGCTTGGTCTTTACAAGCTTGATGTTGGATGCCAGCAGGTGGTAATCTGCAGCGGTATCTTTTTTCTTCAGGAAATATTCGTCCGTAGTGTACAATGCATGGCGCATGGCAAAGACAGAGTCATTGTACTTTTTCGTTTTATTCGCTATAATCACACCCTGGCTTTCCTCCGTTCTGGCATTATAAGCAATAGCCTGCCTGGTTTTGGTATTGTAGCTGAACTGGTCGGTTTCGTATTTTTTACCTGCCTGGGTTGTAATTACAGGCTCGATAATCTTACCCAGGGAATCCTGTTTCCCACGGGCATAAATAAGGTTTTTATTATCATCAATGGAGATGTAATCCGCATCAATCTGCATGTCCTGATATTTTACCTGTGCATTCTTGTTCAGGAAAGTCATTTTTTTGGGAACATCTCTTCGCTGGTCGTCTGCCTTGGTCCTGAGCACGTCTTCCAGAGCCTCCTTTTTCACAGCGATCGTATCTCTCTTCGGAATGGTATCATTAGCCGCATTTTCAGACAATTTTCCGGGGTTTTCCTGTGCTAAAAAATTGTTAAAAATTAGGATAATTAAAATTTGTAGTATATTTTTGAAAACGGTTTTGGCCAATTGTATTCTTTATATTTTAGGCCCAAAATTACTATAATTTTTAAAACTGTAAGATGTACAAACAAAATTTTAAAATAATTTTATCATTTCTCTTCATACTCCTCAGCAACTTTATTTTTTCACAAAAAAAATTCACTATTGTTCTTGACGCAGGGCATGGAGGAAGTGATCACGGAGCGAACAGATCCTATAATGATATAGGACGGGTAGCTGAAAAAGACATTACCCTTGCCATCGTCCTCAAGCTGGGAAATATGCTTGAAAAGAACAAGGATTTTAAAGTAATCTATACCCGGAAAATTGATGAGTACCCATCTTTATCCGACAGGACCAATCTGGCCAACCGGAGCAAAGCAGACCTATTTGTATCTGTCCATTGTAATGCTTCCGGAAGATCCGGACCTTACGGAACGGAAACCTATGTACAGGGACCGGACCAGAACGACACCAACCTTGAAGTGGCAAAAAGAGAGAACGACGTGATCTATCTGGATGAAAAGGATAAACAGACATTCGGATCCTACGACCCCAGTTCACCGGAATCGCTGATTGCATTGAAACTGCAACAAAGCAAATACCTTGAATCCAGTTTACTGCTTGGAGGATTTGTGGAAAACAATTTTGTCAATAAAGACAAAAGATTCTCAAGGGGAGTATTCCAGAAAAACTTACACGTACTGAGGATGAATGCCATGCCTTCCGTACTTATTGAAACAGGATTCATCAACCACCCTGAAGAAAGCCATTACCTGGCTTCGGATAAAGGACAGGAAGAAATCGCATCCAGTATCTACGATGCGATTATCAGTTATAAAAAAGCGGTAGACCGGAAGTCCGGCGGATCGATAGCTATAAAAAAACCTGAGCCGGAAAAACCTACAGAACTGCCTTTGAAAAATGATTTCAGGATCTTACTGATGAGCTCCCCGATGAAGTTCAATGACGGAGACCCTGCGCTGAAAGGACTGAACTATATCCTTCAGATCAAAGAGAACGGACAATACAAATACTATTATGGAGTAACCAATATGGCTTCCGTAAGAGACATTAACCTAAAAACTGCGAAAGATGCAGGCTTCAGGAATGCATTTGCAGTAGGGTTTATGCCAAATCAGAAGCTGAGCACCGGATACTATACCATAGAATTGCATGCGGGCGAAAAACTGAACGGCAATTCCCCTATCCTGCTGGCCTATAAAAATGCCGAAAGGAATAAAGAAAACGGAGTGTTCTATTACACCTACGGAAAAGTGTATACATTGGAAGATGCCGTAAAGCTGCAGAAAGAAATTGAAGCCAAAGGCATCAAGAATACGGTAATTCAAAAAGTTTATAAATAACCGACTGATAAATTTTGAAGTTCAAAAGTTAATACTTATTTTTGCGCCTCAAAATTTGGCCTATTCGTCTAGTGGTCAGGACTCAAGATTTTCATTCTTGCAACAGGGGTTCGATTCCCCTATAGGCTACCAAATTTTATGTCATGCGCAATGAAGTATAAGGTAATGCCTTAGAAATCCAGGCAGTCCCAAAGGCTTTGATCAAAGATGAATAAGTTCAGGGTTCCAGGCATAGATATAAAAAGGTTTCAGATCTTGAAACGTAAAATGGCCGTTTTTAAGTAATAATTGCAGGAATTTACCCTCCTAATGATGACAGAAAATGGAACCATGAGATGATCCTGCCGGGAAGCAGGATCTAAAAATATAAGAGTAGAAGATAATTAAAAGAAACATAACAGGCAACGGATAAACTAAGACAATATTTATCAGAAAAAAATTAAAATTTTTCAAAGATAAATTTGGTAGTTAAAAAAATAGTTTATACTTTTGCACTCACATTTGAACGATATGGCAAATCATAAATCAGCATTAAAAAGAATCAGACAAAACGAAGTAAGAAGACTTCGTAACAGATACTACCACAAGACTGCTAGAACAGCCCTGAAGGCGTTAAGAAATGAAGAGGATAAAGCTGCTGCTGCAGAGCAATTGCCAAAAGTAATCTCTTTGTTGGATAAATTAGCGAAGAAAAATATTATCCATAAAAACAAAGCAGCTAACTTAAAAAGCAAATTAACTAAGCACGTTAATAAACTGGCTTAATAAGCATAGTTGGCCCGTTCGTCTATCGGTTAGGACCTCAGATTTTCATTCTGGTAAGAGGGGTTCGATTCCCCTACGGGCTACTAAACAATCATTGCACTAACCTAATGATTGTTGTAAGAGTTGATACTTATAAAAACAAAAACTAACCCGCCGTAACAGGTGGAAGATAGCTGGCCCGTTCGTCTATCGGTTAGGACCTCAGATTTTCATTCTGGTAAGAGGGGTTCGATTCCCCTACGGGCTACTTAAAGAGATTCATTGTATGAATCTCTTTTTTTTGTTTAATCAAAACATTCCATATCCTCCAAATAACACTCTTCCCAAGATATTTTATATTTGTTTTTGGGTATTGAAGTTTTCCTCAAAGATGTTTGCTTAAGAATAACAGGTATTAAAATAAAAATAGATACTTATTCGGGAAAGTACATGCAATAAATTATTCCTTTATTTTAGTGATCAAGGTTTTGATAAGCTTATTCGAAAGCTTAATCCCCATGTCTTAGTATCTTGATTTTCAGGGATGGAACAGGCTTAAATTTCCGTAAATATTTTATATTCAGTAAAATAAAGACTATGGATACCTCCGTATTTTCCCGGAGGCATTTTTCCGTAAAATCACGGTTGTTTTGCATCTATAGCTGTGCTATTTTTGCAGCAAAATAAACCAGCAAATAATGAAACTCCTTTACCCTACCCTTCTTTTGGATTATTTTAATAAAATCCGGTTATTCCCATTTTTAATACGACAAGTTTTGTCGTTTTGCTGATTTACTTTTGTTGCGGAATCATTAAATAATGATGATAATATTTACATTAAATTATGGTCATCATCTTTTACAGCTGAAGCAAAAGGAGTATTTTTGCTGCGGAATTAAAAGCAATAACATTAAAACAAAAAATAAACACGAGTATGAAGAAATTCTACACTGGCGCATTGTTCTTATGCGCAGCTCTGGGTATGTCTGCCCAGGAAGTAATCTGGCAGAAAGACATCCGATCCTCCTCACAGGATTTCCTTTCCCAGGTAACCACCACCATTGACCAGCAGTACTTAATTACCGGCAGTTCGATCCAATCCAAAAAACTTTCTGCTGAAGGCAATCAAAACAGTGGCTATGACTTCCACCTGGTGAAATTAAACCAGCAGGGAGAAGAGATCTGGGAGAAATATTTCTCAGGCCAGAACCATGATTTTTTATCTGCTACCGTAAATACCCAGGAAGGAGGTTTTCTTCTGGCAGGAACCTCATTCAGCGGAAAAGGCTCAGATAAGAAGGATGATTCTAAAGGCGGCTCAGATATCTGGCTGATCAGGATCAATGAATTCGGGGATGAACTCTGGCAGAAAAGCTTAGGCACAGCTTCGGATGAAGAAGCCAGATCGGTCATCCAGACCACGGACTTAGGATTCTTTGTTGCCGGGAATATCCAGAATTCAGGAAAAGGTTATGGTTCCAAAGATGCCTGGATCATCAGGCTGGATAAAAACGGTAAGGAAATCTCCCAGCTGATCTTAGGGGGCAGAGGCCTGGATGAGGTGGAAAAGATGATCCCGACAAAAGATGGCGGTGCCTTACTAGGGATCTACTCCAGAAGCGGAAGTGTTACTATGAATGATCATCGATCATTGATGGATGATAAAATCAATAATCAATCATCACTTATCACTCATGCAAAATCGGTCGACAATTACGGTGAAGGCGACTATTGGATCGTCAAATTAAGCAAGGACGGGAAAGTTGAGTGGGAAAAGAACTTTGGAGGCAAAGGCGATGATCATATAAGGACCTTAGCTCTTACTTCAACGGGCTATCTCATTGGCGGGGAATCCAGATCTGAAAGATCGGGGAATAAAACCGTAGGGATAGAAGAAGGAACTGATATCTGGCTGATCGCTTTAAATGAAAGAGGAGAAGAAGCCTGGCAGAAATCCTACAACTTTAAGAACCGGGATGTCTTGATGGGAATGAGTGTGGTGAATAAGAGACAGGAGTGGGGAACCAAGAGCCAAGAGCCAGGAACCAAGAATCAAGATGGGCAGGATACTACTAAAGGTATTTTACTGGGCGGTTACACGCAGGCAGAAGGAAGGATAGAGCATAATGATGAGACGTTCTGGATGCTGTATGTTGACCAGAATGGCAATGAGCAGTGGCGCAAGCATGTGAAGGGAGAATCCAGCAAGAAAGAAGAGCGGTTATCAGATATTAAGCTGAACCGTGACGGCTCTATCGTATTGGCCGGAACCAGTGCAGAGGAATTAGGTAAAGAGAACTGGAAGATCGTGAAGCTTGGGGACAGTCAGATCGATCAGCTGATTGAGAAGCAGGACATCAGGATCTATCCGAACCCTGTGAGTGATTATGCGTATGTAGAAATAGGGTTTGAGGGCCAGAGAGTGGGAGCTTTTGAGGCTGAGATCAGTGTGTATGATATGGGCGGAAGGCAGCTTCAGAGCATCAGGACTAAAAACAAGGTGACAAAGATCAACACTCAGGCCTTGGTTCAGGGAGCTTATCTGGTGAGTGTAAAAACCAATGACAACAAAACAGCAAGTGCTAAACTGATTAAAAAATAATAAATGATAGAAAAAAATAAGAAAATTGGCATGACATTTTTGCTGATGGTTCTTTTGCTAGGAAATAATGATGCCTTAGCTCAATCAAGCGTAGGAGACTGGGTAACGACCCCTATCGCATCACCTTCCATGGCTTCCATGGCAAAGTTTTCTGATGCTCCTGTATCTATTCAGACAGGTCAGCCTTCTATACAGATCCCTTTATTGGAATTTCCGGGAAATACAGGTAATTTCAATTATCCTTTAGGGCTCAGCTATAACAGTATGAGTGATTATGGCAGCGATGTATCCGATGTAGGGGATGGATGGTCATTCGCAGCCGGTGGTGTGGTGTATAAGAAAGTAATGGGTGATCTGGCAGATGAATCGTATCATGACGCTTCTGCATCTTATTATACGAAAAATGAGTTTGATGATATTTACTACTATAATCTGCCAGGTTATTCGGGTAAATTTATAATTAAGAGGAATACTTCAAATGACACTTTTTCATTGGTGAAAATGACAATGGATAATATGAAGATCACCTATGAAAGAGACAACAGCGTATCGGCAACCCTGAAAATCAAGAATTTCACTCTTACGGATGATCAGGGATACCAATACTTCTTCAATACGGTGAATGTCAACCGCTATAAATTCCCGGATGAATTTTTGGGCGTTGAATATAATTCCGCCTATATGCTGACGGAAATTAAAAATGCCTCAGGGATATCGCTGGTTAATTTTACCTACGACAAAAAAGATAAATATTCAGGCAACATACGTCTTTATGAAAACTACCGCCTGAAAAGCATCCAAAGCAAGAAGGGACAGGTCATATTCAGCCAGACCTATGATGAAGCACTTGAGAAATCAGTTAATGATCCGTATTCACTACAGGGAATGACCATCAAAAATCCGGCAGGCGAAACTGTATACAGCTATGTTTTCGGATCATCCGTTAATGGAAGCAGGACACTTAATTATATTGAAAAAAAGGATAAAAACGCTACGAAGATCGAACGTACTGATTTTGTCTATTCATCATCAAAGCTTGAAAAGATCATTTTCCCGCAGGGAGCGGTTACTCAGTATGAATACGAACAGGGAGAACTTTTCTTCAATTATAATGACTCTGCCTATTTAGCTTCTATCGAGAGCAGCCTTACATTTAATCCGGAAATTCAGTATGAACAAGCAATAATGACCAATCAGGTCAATACTTCAACTGCTGCAAGCCAGGATTTTACGATTCCCGGTGACGCGTCAAAGAAAAAAAGATTTGTCTTCAAACTGAATATTGCAAAGAATTACAGCGGCAACGACCTGCCTTCCTTACCCGGGACCCCGAAGCCTCCTAAAAATCTTAAATTTATATTGAAAAAGGGAAGTGAGCAGATATTTGTTTTTACCAATTATAATAATGAGAGCAAGGAACTTTTAATCTATCCGGGAGTGTATACCCTGCAGGCTGTGTATGACCCTTACGTCAGCGGTGTCGGAACATATACTGTTATTGAAACCAAATTCCGCCCTCAGCCGTACAGAAATGCTTTGAAAGCAGGCAGACGAAGGCTGAAATCCATCAAGTACTATGCAGGTACCGGAGACACAGTTCCCAAAAAGACCATACATTACGAATACGATGCTTTTGATATGTCCAACAGCTCAAGTGGGTATGGTTTTGTGAATGAAGAAGGCGCATCAAACAGCTATACCTTGTACAGAAATGTAAAAGTATCTGAAACAGGTCTCGGCTATACGAAATATACTTTCGGCAATCCCGATGATTTTCCTAAGCAGCAGGTGGGGGGAACTGCATCAGACCCAGTGTATTTCTGGCCTTATTACAATGTAACCAAACAGGGACTGATGATGAAAAAAGAAATTTATGACGTTCAGAATACGCTTTTGAATTCAGAATTTTATACCTATGAACCGGATCATTATTTTGATGAAGAATACATTTTCAGCAGCAGCAGCAACATTAAATCCAAAACCGCTTATCTGAAAAAAACAGGATCTGTGAGCAAGGCTTATTATGCCGGAGGCGGAATTCTCCAGGCTGCTTCCGAGACCCATATCAGCAACTCTAATCTTCAGCCTTATTACATTAAAAATACTGCTGACGGAGAAGTTTCAGAGCGTTTTTTAACCTATGCCGCAGGACTGCCGGACTATGCTCATCTCGTAGCCGCCAACATGACGGGTATACCGGTCATTACGGAAGAGAAGAAAAACGGAAAAACCATTTCCAGGACCATCACCGAATATAAAAACCTCTCTCTCCTCCCAACCTCAGTGCTGGCTGCCAACCTTGCAGACGGCAGCCTGAAAAAAGCAGTGAAGATGGATGCCTATGATTCCGGGAACAATCCTGTGCAGATATCCTCAGATGCCGGGCAACCTGTAGTGTTCATTTATGGATATAACGGTACTCAGGTGATTGCTAAAATTGAAGGTGCCCAGTTTGCAGCTGTAAAAGACAGCCCGCTGGTAACAGCAGCAGTGCAGGCTTCGGACGCTGATAACCTTAATTCGGCCGCCGAAGGCAGCCTCATTGCTGCCCTGGATAATCTGCGTAAAGATGCTTCCATGACAGGCTACCGGATAACCGCTTATACCTATGACCCCCTCGTGGGCGTTACCACGATGACATCTCCCAACGGGCTGCGGGAACTTTATGAGTATGATGCAGCGGGAAGGCTGAAGATCATGAAAAGAGAAGAAAAAGATGCTTCAGGGAATACTGTGATCAGCAAGATCAAAGAGTACCAGTATAATTATAAAAATTAAGTTGGATGATGTTATATAAATCAGATGGATCTTCAGAGATTAACGATAGATCAATGTACTCCTGCAGGCGTACTCAACTGTTTAAAAACACAAGTATGAAAAAGATCATAACTTTATTTGCCCTATGGATGGCAGTTGCCCTGCATGCGCAGGGCAGCCTTACCGCAACAGAAAATTATATTTACACCAAGACCTGCCTTAACGGAGATTGTACCAAAACTGCTGAAAATGTACAGTATTTCGACAGCTTCGGGAGGCCTTTCCAATCGGTAGCCATTAAAGCGTCTCCTGCCGGTAAGGATATGGTGCAGCATATTCCTTATGATGCCTATGGAAGATCAGTAGACAACTGGTATTCGGTCCCGATGCCAAGCCTCAACGGAGCCGTTCAGGATACGGCTGCCGTAAAATCAAATGCCGTGACAGTGTATGGCGATAACCGGCCGTTTTCCCACTCCATCCTGGAAAGCTCCCCGCTTTCAAGAGTTTTAGGCAGCATCGCACCCGGGCAGGAATGGCAGGCGCATCCTGCGACAGCCGGCTACAATACCAATACAGCCGGTGAAGTAAAAAAATATACCGTCAGCACTGCATGGGCAGAAGGAAGGACAGAAACGGCGATCTCGGAAAACGGGACTTATCCTGCAGGAGTGCTGATTAAAAATACGTTGACTGACGAAGACCAGAATACTTCGATACAGTACAAGAATAAAGAAGGGCAGGTGGTGCTTGTCAGGAAAGGTGCAGGTACAGATCTTATGGCTGATACGTATTATGTGTATAATGAATACAACCAGCTGGTCTGTGTAATTCCTCCTATGGCAAAAGACCAGCCTGTCTCTGCTGCCATGCTCGATACATTCTGTTATCAATACCGGTATGACGGATGGAACCGCCTGGTGGAAAAAAAGCTTCCGGGAAAAGGCTGGGAATATATGGTATATGATAAAGCGGACCGTCTTATTTTTACCCAGGATGCTGTTATGCGGCCTACGGCCAAATGGCTGTTCACCAAATATGATACTTTTGGGAGAATCATTATAACAGGAATTGTTTCAGGAGGAAGCAGGCAGGAGATGCAGGATATGATCGGTGGGAATGTTATTACGGAAAATCGTGATAATACAGGCTTTGCTAAAAGTGATGGCATGAAGATCTATTACACCAACGCGCACTTTCCTTACTTTGATAAAGCATTTTCTGTTAACTATTACGATACTTACCCACCTGGTTATCCTATAACGACTTCCCAGGTGATGGGACAGCCTCTCCTTCCCCAGGCTGGACCGGGCGTTGCAGTAAATACCAAAACCCTTCCTTTAGCGTCTTACCTTAAGAATATAGAAAATGACAACTGGACGAAGAACTTTACCGGCTATGATATGAAAGGAAGGCCGGTCATTGTGTATTCCATCAATCATTTAGGCGGTTATACCCATGTAGAATCCCTGCTTGATTTCTCAGGGGTTCCACAACAGACCATTACCCGCCACAAGAGGCTCTCTACGGATGGTGAACGGGTCATTACCGAGACCTTCCTGTACGACAGCCAGAACCGGCTTCTGGTCCACAGGCATAAAGTGGATAACAATACGGAAGAGATCCTGGCGCAGCATACCTATAATGAGCTTTCCCAGTTGACCAATAAGAAGGTAGGAGGCATATCTGCTGCAAACCCTTTACAGAGTATAGACTATACCTATAACATCCGGGGATGGATGACTAAAATTAACGATCCGGATAACCTGGGGAACGACCTGTTTGGATATGCACTTCGCTATACCAATCCCATAAACCAGAACATCACTCCCGGCAGGTTCAGCGGGAATATAGCAGAAGTTGACTGGAATAATGCCTCCGAAAACCTGCTAAAAAGATACAACTACGAATATGACAGGCTAAACCGCTTAAAGAATGCCTTTTATAAAGAACCTTCGACGGGTGCCAGCAATACCTTTGACGAATACCTGAACTATGACCTTAACGGGAACATCACCAACCTTAAAAGGACAGCTGTGCCTGTTTCCGGTCAGACCGCTACGGTAGTAGACAACCTCGATTACCAGTACAGCGGGAACCGCTTAATGAAAATCACCGAGAATGCCCTTAATGATACCGGTTACGAAGGCGGCAACAATTATATAGACTATGACCTTAATGGCAATATGGTCAACATGCTGGATAAAGGCATACAATCTATTGCCTACAATTACCTGAGCCTTCCGGATTCATTTTCTATAAGCCAGGTTAATCCATTAGGGATGATGACTAATTTTTCACTGGATTATCTGTACCGTGCAGACGGGGTCAAGATCCGCAAAACATATGTGGCACCGGGAAGCCGTGGCCAGATAGGGACCACGAGAATGACGGATTACCTGGACGGTTTTCAATACAGCTATAATGATGCTTCTTCGCCTTGTTTTTGGTGCAGTACCGAAGTGGCGTATGAACGGCAGGCATTCTCCAATTCGGAAACCCTGCGCCCGGCACCTTCTCCCTGGGTGCTTGATTTTGTGGCCACCTCGGAAGGGTTTTACAGTTTCACGGAAAACCGTTATATTTACCAGTATAAGGACCACCTGGGGAATGCAAGGATAACCTATGCAAGGAATAGTGAAGGGAATACAGAGATTACCGATACCAACAATTATTATGCTTTCGGGATGAACCACATTGGTGGACTGACCAGTTTATTGGGCGGATACCAGAACTACAAGTACAACGGTAAGGAAATCCAGGAAACCGGCATGTATGATTACGGGGCAAGGTTCTATATGCCGGATATCGGCCGATGGGGTGTTATGGATCCTTTAGCTGAAGATATGAGAAGGCATTCGCCGTACAACTATGCATTTAACAATCCTGTTAATTTCATAGATCCGGACGGGATGAAGCCTGGCCGCATGGGGGTATTTAATGAGACGGGACACTGGGATTTTGATCCTAATTCCACCCTTATGGGAAGTGATTTTTTCGGAGGTTCTCAGTACACTCCGGGACTGTATTCCGGAAACAATTATGCCATGAGCTTTATGTATGGAGGTGGAGGAAGTGGCAGTACTAGTAATACAGCTACAAATATTATCCTCAATTTTTTAAGAGGTGATAAAAATGGTCTTGGTAATTTTGTAAATAGTGATTTTGAAGCAAATGGATGGCATGTGATTGATGCAATAAGTCTACAAGACGCAATGAAAAAATTGACAGCATATTTAGGAAATACTCAAGCCGACAATATTTATATTAATGCACATGGTCTGGTAAGTGAACGTTATACTTTTGATGAAAATGGAGATGTCATTCGTGATCCAAGTACAGGCAAATATGTGATGGTGGGAGATACTGGTTTTTATACAAATATTGATACGGAAAAAATTTTAGGCAGCGATATTCAACAATATATCTCTGATAAAAGTAAACTATCATCAGATAAGTTGAATAGTATAAATAGTTTTATTGGAATTGTAAATTATGTTAAAAGTGGTAAAAACTTAATAATGGGGTCTTGCTGGTCAGTAAGGTATGATGACCTTTTTGGAACGGGAATTTCTTCCATTGTAAAATCTAGAGATATTTTTATAAATAGGGATTATTCAAGCCTTTGGCCTAATGGAGGGAAAATAGGATTTGAAAGTTTCATTAAATATAATCAAACCTCACAGGATAAGTATATAAATGGGTGGGTTTGGTATAAAGACGGATCAGCCATTCAAAGGAATTTTAATATTATAATGACAAAATATGGAGTCAAAACAATTAAATAAAATAATAGTGTTATTAGTATTAACCATTAATATGAGTGTCTTTTCTCAAATGAAAATGGCTGATATAGAGGATAAAGAATTCTCGGTTAATTTAAATACAGAAAAGAAAAGTATCATAAAAATATTTGAAAATAAGCATTATGATGTATTTTATATTCTAGATAGAAAAAAATTTGACTTCGATAAAAAAGTAAGAAATGTTGATTTAGTAAATATAATCTTCTTTTCCAAAAAATATAATAAAGGAATACTTGCTCTTTTTAAACAAAGTATTGAAAATAAAAAAAAATCTATTTATGATATTAGATTACATACAGGCTCAGCAGGTAATTACATGTTTATACCTTCGATGATCATATTGGATAAAGATTTTAATTATGAGTATTTATTAAAGTATTACTACATGCCTTTACCACCACCTAAAAGTGATATATATACATCAGGTATTAAAATACAGGATAACGATAATCGTTGTAATATAATTGAAATTGATATAAAAGGTAACATTCTTAATGAAAACATAGATGATATTTTGAGTAATACTTTGACAATAAGTAATGATAAAACAACAAAATCCTGTGATCCTATCGTTTATGATATTGATCTTAAAGATTTTTTTCCAAAGAAAATAAATAAAAACGGTCCGGTTTATTATAAAAAATAATAGAAATTCCAAGTTCATATATCAGATTAAGATGCTATGTTTTCAATCTTTAAGTTATTAAAACCATTAAAAATTAAAATAATACAAAACAAGAGCAGATAACTCCTGCTCTTGTTTGTTTATGAGGTTAAAATCATTCTGGTCATTTACGGAGTGTCAGAGTTAGTGATGAATTAATTTTTAAAATCAATATTTGCAGCTATAAGGATCATCTGGATCTACTAGTAAAATAGAAATTTTTACGAAGAATACGAACGAAGTTCAGTGAGATTAAGCTATTTTAAAAACGCCGATGGCAGCGCAGAAGCTCCTAAAGAAAAAAACTATTATCCTTTTATGCTGAAGTATTAAGGCTACAACCAAACGGTATGAAATCCTTCTTACAACTATCAATATAATGGTAAACAGTTACAGAATGAAACGGGTTAAAGTGATTACGTAGTAAGAATGTATATGTCTGATATCGGACGACGGGGTGTTATGGATCCACTGGCTGAAATAATGCGCAGACACAGTCCATATAATTATGCATATAATAATCCTCTCAATTTTATAGACCCGGACGGGATGAAGCCTGCCGCATGGGGGTATTTAATGAGACGGGACACTGGGATTTTGATCCTAATTCCACCCTTATGGGAAGTGATTTTTTCGGAGGTTCTCAGTATGCATCTGGACTGTATTCAGGGAATAATTATTCCATGAGTTTTATGTACGGAGGTGGAGGAAGTAACGGAGACCCTGGTCCCTCAAGATGGCAGGGGTTTAAAGACTGGATTCGCAACCTTTTTGGAGGAAAAAGAGGTGCTGAAATAACTGCTTTTGCACCCGGTGCCACAGTATCAAGAGCTGTACAAGTAGGCGAAGTAATACCTATGGGTGAAGCTATCTTAACTTGGGAAGAGGTAGTTGCAGCCGTAGGATCAATTGCTAAAGGGGGTCTTTGGGCAATGCCTCTTATGTTGAACGGAGACAGTTCTCATGCACGCGGTTATGATATTCCGCTTACAGGAGCAACGGATGTACCAGCAGATGAATCAGGGATTTTACTCTATAGAGGAATAGCGTCACCTAAAAATGTTTTTGATGCGGATATGTATTCTCAAGGTTTAATGGGTATTGCAATACCGAATGGTTTAAGAATAGTAAGTACTCTAAAAGGGCCACATAGAAGTCAAGATTTACATGCTGAAGGTGATAATTATTCCATATGGACATCTTGGACGACTGATCCTGCAGTAGCTAAGCATTTTAGTGGAGGCTCAGGAGGAATAATTTTATCTAAATATTTTCAAGCTGGGCAAGCTATACCAAATTTATCTATAACAGCACAAGGTAATTCAATTCCTTCTGGAAAACCAGAAAATGAATGGCTTGTTCCAGGAGTTGTATATGGTGCAAATGTTCAATTAATAAAATAGTAATGAAGGACAATATAATAAAATCTATTAAAGATTTTGATTCAACAATAAATATAGATAATCTAGAATATTCTAATAATCTTATCAATATAAAAGATTTGATTTCCTTATATAAGTTAAGATTGAATATATATCATGATAAAAATGCTCCCTATAAAGAAATAGAATTTTTAGAAAAAAAAATTCACGCCTTCAATCAGTTAGATAGAATAAACATCTCAAGTATAAAGATGGTTAATGTAGATAATTACATTTTTTATCTCGATGAAGAATATATGAAAATATATTTAATAATAGATAATTTTCAAAAAGATGTTAAAAATTTATGGTAATAAATCTCGCTCTCGCAGATTTTTAATCCGTGGGTAAACTTTTGTTTTGGTAAACTTCCCTGTTTTTCAGACAAATGAAAATTGATAAAAATGAATGATAAAATTATAAATGATCTATATGATATAAGATACTATTTAGATCAGGTTGTTGATTACATAAAAATAATTAAAGATAAAAAAGACATTTTTACTTTATCTTTTGTAGAAACAAAACAACATTTATATGATATTTATAATGATAGACTTGAATATAGCATACATGCAAATAATTATTTTGATGGGCATGGAGAAGTTGTAAAAAAAATGAAAAATTCAGATTTACAGAATATAAGGCTATCTGTTATTGATGGGGAAAAAAGAAGTTGTTCTATCTTTAGCAGTGAAGATTACAGCATTATTCTAGGAATGATTTTTTATGATAATTGACTTCTAAACTCTAATTGATGATTTGAATTACAGCTTGATTAAAAGTGTTGAAATTGCAGGCAGCTTCGCATGCAACCAAATCGAAAATAAGAATAACATATTCTAAATTATGACAATACGACCTGCAATTCCTATGAATGTAGGGACATTTAGAGCATTAATCCAAATCACTGCGCCAGCTTGGCAACCAATAAAATAATTAGACATATGGAAGAAAGAGATGTTATTATAAGGAAAATTTTAGAAAAATTATATGTTGAATTCAATCCGGAAAAAATCTCAAAATTAACTCTAGATCAGTATAATGATTTTTTCTTTTCAATATTTGACTATATAAATTTGTACAAGAATAAATACCAATTGACAGAGAAAGATTTTGTGGAATTTAGCAAGATTATTCATCATAAATATGATTATGATAAATATGAAGATAATTGCTGGGAGAGAGTAGCTTTTTTTATGGATGAATTAATATTCTGCTTTTCTACACGTCCTCCATATTTTTTTGATTCTAATTTTGAAGATTTTAAAGATAAAATTAAAAAGTACATGACGAAGGGTAATGGTTTATAAAAGGTAAAGTATATTATCAGTTTATTAAGCTTTTTAATATCCATGAAGTTATATAATGAACATGTTTAAAGACATATTAGGAAAACCAGATCAAGAGCAACTTGCTATTGCAGAACAATATAGGAAATATTATAATTTTCATATAGAAGACTTTAAAACTGAATATGAAAATTATTTCGATATAGTAGATAAAGATGCTTCATTAAAAGCATTAGACTATGCTAGAACTTACCAATTATTTGGATATAATAAAGATGAAATATCAATTTATATTAGAAAAAAAATAGAATCTTTTTATCTATGTAATATATCAAATTTTATAGTAAAAAAAGAAGAATTTGCTATATACTCATTCATTGACATTTTTTATTGTGATCCATTATTTTTTCAAAATAAAGAAAATTTAAAGATATTTTTTGATGTTACTTATCCAATTTTATTTGTGGAAACTGAAAATATGTCATCATTTATTGCTATAGCCTGTACACGATATATTGCTATTCTGGGTTCTCAAACTGAAGGAAAGACATATTTAGAAAGGTATTTATATGAAAATGATAAAGGTATTTATATCGAAGATGTCAGAGAAGAATTATAAAGGCCTATGTATCAGAATTAGTGATATAAGATTATTTATATTAAATGCTTGATTTTTAGTATAAATTTATTAGATTAATAAAGCAAGAGTAGGATATTTACCTGCTCTTGTTTATCAAAAAATATAGCCAAATGATTGACAATTATTTCTTAAAGTTTAACAATAATTGACCTTGTCTTAGTGAACCCTATTGGTAAAATGAGACCTCATGGATCCTTGGTCATGTATCAGAGTTAGTGATAGAGTATTATTTCTATTTAAACGCTTGATTTTCAAAACTCATTGAACAAGAAATAATAAAAACAAGAGTAGGATATCTTCCTGCTCTTGTTTATTTTAGCCCTAAAAAACATAGCCAAATGATTGAGGATCATTCCTCGTGTATCAGATTTAGTGATGCACGGATCTGCAGGTACTGCTATTGCTGCAGCATCATAAAAAACGGGACTACAAAAACCGGAAAACAGCAGTACTTCTGTAAAAACTGCCGTAAAAGATTCATAGCCTTTTATACCTACCAAGCTTACAGGGCCAATATAAACACCCTGATCATTTGATTTACAAAAGAAGGTCTAGGAATAAGGAGCACAGCAAGATTATTATCCATATCAACCACTACACTGCTTAAGAGGATTATTGCTATTGCAGATGATATGGTACCCCCTAAGATTTCTTTTGGACAATCTTATGAATTAGATGAATTAAGATTTTTTATAAACAGTAAAAGAAATCCGGTGTGGCTTACCTATGCATTTCAAAAAACGACAAAGCAAATAGTCAGTTTTCATGTTGGAAAAAGGACCAACAAAACTTTAAGCTATGTCATTGAAACTTTAATCCATTCCAGAGCAGAAAAAATATATACCGATCAATTGAGGAATTATCGGTTTTTGACACCTAAAACCATTCATTCTACCCGGAGATTTGGTACAAATTCTATTGAGAGATCCAATCTTACAACCCGGACACATATTAAAGATTTAACAGGAGAAGCATCTGCTTCACAAAAAGTATACTGATCCTAAATGCAGTTTTAAAAATTTATTTTTGGGATACCACCTATATCAGGTAAGAATAATTCTACACCTCCAAAAGTTGCTTCTACATAATGAAACTAAGTTGTGATATTTTCTGACGAATCTTGAAATTGATAATAATGATTTGTTACATGAGTTTTTTTTGTTTTATCTTACTCTGATCCGCCTCTTAATTTTCTGATTCAAATAATTACTCCAGCTTTTATGAGCACAAAAAACCTGACAGCTTTACCCCTGTCAGGTTTTAAAAATTATATAGCCGGGAACTGGGAAGACTTACCGGCAGTCCGGATTATATTCCAATATTCAGGAAAATGCTGAACCTCGATTTGGCTTCAATATCACCTCCGGCAAGATGGGAATAAGCCGGAAGCATCACTTCACTGCCCAGGCTGAATCTTTTATAAGCCGCTTCAAATCCCAGCTTTCCATACAGGGCACTACCGGCGGTATTGGGCAACGGTTCTGAAAACTGACGGTTACCATCATATACCTCCCCCTGTATGCCGGTCTTTACAGAAAATACGATATCCTTACCGGTCAGCAGCTGATAAAATCCCGTGGCAGCATAATTCCACTGATTGCCAAACCGGTAATGCTTTTTATTTTCCGTTTTTACCGTGTAATCTGTGTTGATGATGACTGCGGCATTTCCTTTACGGTATTGGTAGTTCAGTACCATCTGATAATCCCAGCTGCCCGTCCCCAGCTGAAAACTGGGATTGACTCCTGAGATTCCTTTTTCATCAAACCTGCCCAAAGGGATTTTTATACCGGCTCCGGCATTCAGCTGATGCACTTTAGCTTCAGATTTTAGGATGCTGTAAATTCCCATCAGGTTCATGTCGCCTACCCCGCTGATCCTGATATCACCCTGCATGTTTTTTTTATCATGAAAATGAAAAGGAAGGCTGGCGTATAAGCTCAGATTTTTAGTTACGGGCACCCTACCCCACAACTGTAGGGTATTGAAATACTGGTCCTGAGTAAGGTCTTTTACAAACAAATTCTCTTTAGCTTTATAGTGCTGTGCAAAATACTTAATTCCGATAAACTGAGGATTGAGCAATGATTCAAATCCTGATGATCCGTTTCCTGCAGCACAGCCACAGGCATCACAGTCGTCCAGGACAATATCATTGATATCATTTTTAAATACAGCAATGCTGTCACGAGTTTCTCTGGCAAAGGTGAGAGTTCCCCATATACAGGTGATTGCAAGGATAAACTTCTTCATTAGGGTGGTATTATTCTGAAAATTTAGGATTAGAAATAAAATTCTGGTCTGAAAGGGTTTTCAGGAATGCAATGATCAGTTGCTTTTCCTGACTGGTCATGGGGATTCCAATAGTTCCGTTCTGTTTCAGCAGCGGATCGAGATTAGGCTGGTTTTCCACATGGTCGGAGTAAAAGTTTAAGACCGCATCCAGCGTATACAGCCGGCCATCATGCATATACGGCGCGGTATATTCTACATTCCTGAGGCTGGGCACCCTGAACTTCATATTATCATTCCAGTCCAACGTAACCCTGTATCGTCCCCGGTCATCTAGCTGGGGATTATAGTACATCCCGGTATTCCTGAATGTCTGATCCGTAAACAGTTCCCCCGAATGACACGAAGCACATTTATTATTGAATAGTGCCATTCCCTGCTTTTCATCAGCGGTAAAGTCAATGAGTCCCTTTTTATAGCGGTCATATCTTGAATCCGCAGAAATCATGGTCACCATAAACTGTGATAAAGCCTGTAAAACCTTTTGCCCCGTAATCTGATCATCCCCGAAAGCTGCTTTGAACAATGTTTTGTACTGAGCATCAGCATTGAGTTTGTTAACCACTTCCGGCATATTGCTGTCCATTTCAAAATCCGTTGTAATGGGGACCAGCGAACGCTCATCCAGGTTGTGGCTGACGCCGTCCCAGGTGTAATTCTTCAGGAAGGCCATATTCTGTATCGGAGGTGCATTGCGTATTCCAAGCCTGTCATTGATTCCATGGCTTACTGTATGGCCGTGATGTGTAAAGGCATATTCCTGGATGTGGCAAAACCCGCAGGAAATAGTATTGTTTCCGGATAACCTGCCGTCATAAAAGAGTTTTTTACCTAATGCCACCCCATTTACAGTAACCGGATTGCCTGTGAGGTCAAAAGTCATCTCAGGAAAATATCCGGGTATTTCCAATGGGTACGATTCATTCCGGTTGATGGGCTCTCCTTCAAACTCATCGGAACAGGAAGTTAAAACGGCCAGTGTAAGGATAAGGGAAATCCGGAGCAGAACTTTCTTTCTGCCCCGGAATTGCCGGATCACCCTAATCATTGTGCACATGATCTACTTTGAACATGGCCGTCAGATTATTGGTGATATTTACCAGGTGCTGACTGGAACCCATCGCCATATCATTGGATGCATTCAGCGTAATAGGAGTTGCTCCGCTCAAGTACTGATTGAAATCCGCCAACATATGAATAGACGGAGTGATGGAAGTGGTAACCCTTGCTTTCACCGGAAGGTCCAAAGTAATTTCACGGTACAGGTCAGGCGTATTGTTCGCTGTAACATTTCCCATATTACCACAATGATTCATAAAAGCCGTATCAGCGGAAGTACTTCCGTATTTTCCTTCCAGCTTTGTAAAAATATACCCTGCTGCCCATGACCACGTCATCCCTGCCGTTTTAGCTTTCGCCCAGAATTCTCCCTGTCCGTTTTGTCCTAAAAGGTAAGCAGACTGGCTAATTCCCAGTCCGAACCTGATTTTCTTGTAATTATTTTTAGGCACTTCACTGAGGTTGATATAATTAATTCCTGCGGAAGCTTCTGCCTGGTCTATGATAAAAGCACCATGATCAGGATCGTTGTAATGGTATTTAAATTCCGCTCCGTTTTCATCGATTAAAACGATATTGCTGATGATATACTTTAAGGTAGAGAACTGATGTCTCTGCCAGGAAGAAGAAATCTGGGTTGTCTGATTAAGCACAATGCCGCCCAGGTTACTGAAACCATTCTCAAATTTCAGCTGCAGCTTTCCCGGTGTTACATCTGCTGGGTCATCTTCGTCATTGCTGCTACATGAACTGACTATGGTAAGACTGAAGGCCATTAGGAATAGGAATATAAATTTAGAAATTTTCATTGTTGATTTTTTAGTTGGATTTTAAGTATTGATATAAGGATACAGAGCCATTTTAAGTTTAAAATGACGGCGTTGACTGCCCGTTGATTTGCTGCCGGCAGCCTGAAATTTAAAATACAACTTAAAAAACCGGAGGCCTGAAGATAGAATAAAGAAAAAGGAAGGCATATGCTTTCCGGTAGGCGAAACTGATATATTCTGAAGAGAATCCGGCAACGTGCTGAATAGCCGTAATGCCCGGAAGAAGATAGATGTCCAGGATTTTCTGCCCTGAATTTTTTACTTTATCCAGAGGTGAAGGAGCATCACTGTTTTTTGCCAGCTCTTTGCTCAGGTAGCATTTTCCGTTGCAATGGAGCTCCGGTTTAGCTTTGTTGATACACAGCACCTCAGCAATGTATCTATAATTTACAGCATATTCCGCCAGGGGGATCAGAGGCCTGAACACCATGTAAAAGATGAGGAATATGCTGCAAAAAAATTTCATGAATTACTTTTTCATCAGGGCATCTTCATACCTTTTGCTTACTTCTTTCCAGTTGATGATGTTCCAGATGGCGGTAAGGTAATCAGCCCTCTTGTTCTGATATTTCAGGTAATAAGCATGTTCCCATACGTCAATTCCTAAGATCGGTGTGCCTTTCTCTTCCACTACATCCATCAGAGGATTATCCTGGTTAGGGGTGGAAGACACGAAAAGTTTACCATTTTTATCCACAGAAAGCCAGGCCCACCCTGATCCGAAACGGTCAGCTCCCGCTTTGCTCATTTTTTCCTTCAGCGCATCCATGCTTCCGAAAGTAGCCGTAATGGCTTTCGACAGCTGAGCCGATGGCTGAGTGTTTTTCTCAGGGGTAAGGATGGTCCAGAACAATTCATGGTTGTAATGCCCGCCGGCATTATTCCGTACTGCCGGGCTCAGTTTAGATACCCCCGAAAGAATCTGTATTAAAGTCTGTTTTTCCTGAGGTGTTCCTGCAATAGCTTTATTCAGGTTGGTAACATACCCTGCTGCGTGCTTGGTGTAATGAATTTCCATTGTTTTAGCATCTATTGATCCTTCCAATGCATCATAAGCGTACGGCAATGGAGTCTGCTTAAACTGCGCCATGGCAAACTGTGCTGCGAAAACCGCACTTAAAGCGGCTACTTTTAAAATTTTCATACTATTCTTTTTTAATGGTTCGTATTATATTACTGTAGTAATTTCTTAATGTCTTCAATCAGTTTTTCACGGTCAGGATGGTATTTGCCCCGCAAATCCGGTGTTTTACCGTCGGGATCGGCGTAATTCAGGCCAGAATAATAAAGGATCGGCATATGATCTTTATTATATCTGCACCGGATGTTGCCTTCACGGTCTACCAAGGCAATCATACCACTGTGATTAAGGCTTTCCGCCTGATCTTCCTGGTCGCCTACATAAATATTGAATTGATCCGCAAGCTTTCCGATATATGCCCTGTTCCCGGTAAGAAAATGCCAATCCGGTGAGTGAATTCCCAGGCTTTCCGCATGCTGACGTAAGTTTTCCGGAGTATCATGATCAGGATCTATGCTGATAGAAAGAATTCCGAAATCCGGATTTTTAATTTCATTGTTAATGACCTTCATATTGCTGTTCATTACAGGACAGATGGTTGGACAACGGCTGAAAAAAAACTCAACAAGGTATACTTTTCCCAGCATATCTTTTGGAGTAACCTTTTTGTTGTTCTGATCCGTCAGTTCAAAATCCGGGACTTTCATCACCGTGTACAGGCTGCTCCTGAAATAGCTCATCCCGATACCAATCCCGACGAACAGGAGGGCAAAAACCACCAGGGGAATGATGATTTTGTTTTTGGCATTACTGGTTTTCTTCTTACTGGCGGACATACTTGGCTGGTCTTTTTTTAAATTCTTCTTTGCACGAAGCACTGCAAAAACCGTACGTTTTATGCTGGTAAACAGCCGTATCTTTTAAAAACTCGGCCGTCTTCATATGACATACCGGATCTTCGGCGTTTACAACCTTAATATTCTTGAGCTCCTGCTCAGACAGGGTCACTGTTTTTTTATGTTTTACTTTAGGAGCCTCCTGAGCGCAGGCACATAAAGATACTGACGTAAGAAACGTCAGAAAAAGATGCTTTTTCATTGTTAAAGGTAATTAAAATAATACTGATTCCGAACAGGTATATTTATATTCAACCTGAATCTTAAAGAATACTTAACAGACTACTGATCTGCCACTGATTTCAGCAATCAGAATGATCATATCTGGGTCAGCACAATGGAGGATGGAAAACACCGGTACAGTATTCCCGGGTATATGAATCAGAATAGATGAAATCCTTATGGCTCATCTGTGTGAAGACTACAAGATTGGTGACGGAAAGAATTTCACGGGTAAGGAAATGATCCGGAGCAGAAACTTTTGACGCCTGAACATTCCCAGACTGTTTTTCCGTTTTGGAAAGCTCTTTTTCAAGGTAGCATTTACCTTTACAGGTAGATTGCGGAACCGTTCTGTTTTCGCAAAGATTTTTGGTGATATAATCATAATTCACAGCATAATTCACCAGTGGCAGCACAGGACGTACTGCAATCATAAAGATGATGAATATGGATATGATATACTTCAAACCGGTTTTATCTCTTACAAAGATACAAATTTGAAACACTCCACAGTATTGTCATGATGAAAGTCAGTATTGGCAACTACACGGTAAAACGCTACTAAGGTAGCTTTCTGAACAGATCTTTCAAAAGCTACCTTAATATTTCACGGGCACTTTACCGTGCTTATGACAATTTAAAATTCATCCTCTGGATACGCACGGCATTCACAATCGCCAGCAATGCTACGCCTACGTCAGCAAAAACAGCCTCCCACATATTGGCAATTCCTCCGGCGCCCAGGATCAGCACAACGGCTTTTACCACAAATGCCAGAATAATATTCTGCCAGACAATTTTCTTGGTCTGCCTTCCGATGGAGATGGCCATAGGGATTTTTCCTGGCCTGTCATCCTGAATTACGATATCTGCAGTTTCTATGGTCGCATCACTTCCCAATCCGCCCATAGCAATCCCTACATCACTTAAAGCGACTACCGGAGCATCATTGACCCCATCCCCTACAAAAGCTACGCTTCTGTTCCCGGCTTTGATTTCTTTGACTTTATTAACCTTATCTTCCGGTAAAAGATCACCGTAGGCATTTGCAATTCCCAGTTCATCGGCTACATGCCTGACCACTGAAGATTTATCCCCACTAAGCATGGTTGCTCTGATCTTTAATGCCTTCAGCTGATCAATAGCCGCTCTGGCATCAGGTTTAATCGCATCGGCAATCGTAAAGTATCCTGCAAATTGATGATCATAAGCAACCGCAATAAGCGTATATGTATCATTCTGTACATCGATATTATAAGGGATGCCGAATTGGTCCATCATCCTGAAATTCCCCACCAACAAATCTTTTCCGTTGATCCTGGCTTTCATACCATATCCTGCTATTTCTTCCACCTTCTCCACAACGATTGAATGATCTATTGCCCCCGCATACTGATGAATTGCCGTCGCAACGGGATGTGTGCTCTTGCTTTCCAGGACATTGACCATCTTCAACACTTCAGCAACATCCGTTCCTTCCGTAAAATTTGCGGACTGGACTTTGAAAACACCCTCAGTTAAGGTTCCTGTTTTATCCATGACAACTTCCTGAATGGTAGCAAGCCTGTCCAGAAATGTACTTCCCTTGATCAGGATACCGTTCCTGCTTCCGGCGCCTATCCCGCCGAAATAGCCTAACGGGATGGAAATCACCAATGCACAGGGACATGATATCACAAGAAATACCAATGCTCTGTACAGCCAGTCTCTGAATATATAATCCGTCACAAAGAAGTAAGGCAGAAAAGTAATGGCTATAGCCAGGAAAACGACGATCGGCGTGTATATTTTGGCAAATTTCCGGATAAAGAGTTCTGTTGGTGCCTTCTGTGCTGTGGCATTCTGTACCAACTCGAGTATTTTACTCAGCTTGCTGTCTTTATAGGCAGCAGTAACCTTTACCTGGCTTACGGTATTCAGGTTGATCATGCCCGCGAGAACCGCCTCTCCTTGCATCTTGGTATCAGGTTTACTTTCCCCGGTAAGCGCAGCGGTGTTGAAGGAAGCTTTTTCCGAAAGGAGCTCGCCATCAAGTCCCAGTTTCTCCCCGGATTTCAGCTGGATGATTTCTCCAATTTGTACGGTTTCCGCTTTTACCATGTGCGTACGCGAATCCCTGATGACTACCACTTCATCCGGTCGCTGGTCGAGAAGAGATTTTATATTGGTGGTTGCACGGGTCACAGCCATGGCCTGAAAAACTTCCCCTACGGAGTAGAACAGCATTACTGCAACACCTTCAGGATATTCTCCGATGGCAAAAGCTCCTATTGTAGCCACACCCATCAGAAAAAATTCTGAAAAGACATCCCCGTGAATGATGCTCTGCCATGCTTCTTTCAGTACCGGGAGTCCTACAGGAACATAAGCTATGAGATACCAGATGAGCCTGATCCATCCAGAAAACCATTCGGGTTGGGAAAAATTATCCAGTACAATTCCGGACAGCAGAATTCCAAACGAAATAAGGGCAGGCATAAACATCTGAAGTGTTGTTTTCCCGGCGGTATCATGAGAATGGTCATGCCCATGATCATGGTTGTGGCCTGTATGTTCGGAATTGTTGAGTTTATCTTTCGTTTTTGTGCTGCAGCATTGTTCCATATTTCGTAATTTTAAAACAAAGCTACAGGGAAAAGGCATGCAATACTATTGCAAACTTTCCAGGCAGTTTTCACAGATCCCTTTGGCAAAAAGCCTGATTTCGTCAATCCTAAAATCTGTGCGCATGTTTTCCGGAAAGGATATATCTTCTTTGCAGGTTGTCTGCTGGCAGATTTTACAGTAAAAATGCAGATGCCAGTCTTTATGGGTATTCTCGTTGCAACCGTCATGGCAGAGCTTGTATTTGGTAGTTGCATTTTCCTGAATTCCGTGTACAATACCTTTTTCCTCAAAAGTTTTTAACGTTCTGTAAATGGTTGTCCTGTCCGCATGGTCAAAATGATTTTCAATTTCAGATAAGGACATGGCGGCTTCCTGAGAACTTAAGAAGTCATAGACCAGAATCCTCATGCTGGTAGGCCTGGTGTTTTTACCGATCAGCTTATTTTCAATATCTTGTTTCATAACGGATAAAATACTATATAAAGATACGGTATTAATTTAATATTGCCATTTACAAAAATTCCAGAATATTTCAAAAAGAGCGTTGTTTAAAACTCCCTAATATCTATTGAGAATCTCCTGTATGAAGTGTATTCTCGTAACTGAAATAAAAATATTAAGAGGCTGATCTTTTCAACAGCCTCTTAATACGATCACTTCACATCATTGCTGTATATCAATATAACCTCTGGATAGAAAGATATATTTCTCTGGTATCATCATTTGTGGTAGCCGTATTTTTATTATCTACAATAGGGAAATAATATATTCTATACCATTTGTCATCCAGTGAAAGATCCACGGTGAGCACTTCCTGATTTGCTCCAGCCCCACTGCCTGTAGTTCTTGGTGTAGATGTTCCGAGGATATCATTGAATCCCAGATTATAATAAATCCCGTTATCTAGTTCTACATAAGCGGAAGGGGCAAGTGAAGTTCCGGACCCTGTAGCTGTACTTGGAGCCAGTAAATAATTACCTGCATTAAATCGGTCTACTGTACTTAAAGCACTGAACCACAGTTTCACAGGAGATGATGACGTGTTTACGATCCTCGGATACATGGTAACAGCGCCATTCCCCTGACTTGAATTGGCATTAAAATAAGCATCAAGCCTTAATTTGCCTCCTAATACCGGCAAATCTGCCGCATAAGCACTCAGCCAGATACCGGCAGGAGTAGCAGGGATGCTTGTTTTATAATAAATGAGCTCTCCGAGAGCTATTCCATCCCCGGCTCCGACCGTTGCATTACAGCTCTGTCCTCCAATATTCAATGCAAATGTAGTTGTAACAGGGCTGCTTACTGTAGGTGTTCCGGATACTTCATAGCTCAGTGTTCCTGAACCGGAATTAAAATTTCCTGATAACAGAGTTGCCGTGAGACCGTTAACAGATCCTATAGACTGTGCTCCGTACACACCGCCGTTTCCTCCGGTATAGGGGACAATTAAGGTTCCTGTATAAGATACTCCAGCGGTATACGTAGCTGGAGAAAGGTTTACTGCATTACAGGTAATGGCTCCAATAGTTCCGGGAGCCAGTGATGCATTACTCAACGTTCTCCATTCGGAGCCGTTCCAGAAAACATATCCATTATAGGTAAGCCCTCCAGTTCCCTGGTTGTATACCAATAGCCCCGTGGCCGGTGATGGAATGGTTACCTGGTCTGTCTGGGATGATAAGGCAGCTTTCGGTCCAAGAAATCCCTTTTTATTTCCACCTTCAAGACCGTCTACACTGACATCTAATATTGCGGATGAATCCGGCAAGTTTGTACCGATACCTACACTGCCATTGGAAGTAACAACAAAATCGTTTGCCTGCTGTACGGATGTAGACATTCCTGTTGCTGCATTATCCTTTGCCCCATCAACATGGAAGATCCCCTGCGGATTGGATGTATTGATTCCCACCTGAGAATAAATAAATGCAAAAGAGCTTAATGTGATCGATAAAAAAATTTTTTTCATAAGATTTGTTTAAAAATTAAAAATCGAGAGATCTTTAAAAGCAGATTCTCTTATAATAAATTGTATGTTTATTATTTAGGATGCATGCCGTTCAATTTTTCCTATTACGTTTGTCACGTCAAAAATTAATGATCGAAGCATCAGGGTTAATTATCAGTTCATTTTTTCTTATTTTGAACTTGAATTCCTTAACTTTTAGCTCAGAAACAGAAAAACAGGCTGATGAACCTAAAATATTTTTTAGCTTAAAAAGGCCCCAGGTTATTCAGAATATTTTCATGAGAAATTATTTCGCAAAATTATTTTTGCTGATCAATAAAAAAAAGGGGTGATTAAATCAGAATCCTGAAACTAACTTAACATCAATAAACTATTCATTTTAAAACCGTTATGTAAGTCAGTTATGGAAAATGACTTTCTTACCTGAAAAAGTATTAAACACTGGATGAACAAGAAAGAGGAATCTATTGAAAAACTCAAAGAGGAATTAATGGACAGGTATGTAATTCTTATGCTTACTGTCATGAGTATTTATACCTGCATTTTTATTTTTTATATCCCGGATAAAGTGATGTCCTGGTATCTGTCTGCTGAAATCTTATTTTTGGGATATACCTATCTTCTGATGCGAAGACGGTTCAGCACTACCTTTATCGTCCATCTTTACTTAATGATAACTCCTCTGTACAATTTTTATATTATTCTGGCATTTTGGGAATACTCTGTTGCAAGTTTCTGCTGGCTGTTACCGATCCCTCTGGGAGCTTATGTCTTTTTCTCAAGAAAAGAAATCTGGATGTATACCCTTTATGTATTATCGATGATCTCTGTAAGCTACTTTGTAGCCAATAATTTTTCTTTTGATTTTCCGAAGCATACCCAAAAGGAAGTACTTTTCACTGATACGATGGTTTTCATTTCCAATATTTTAGTCGTTAGTTTACTCATCTATTATAACGACAAAATAAGAAAGGCTGAAATGTTTTTTCGATTTGAAAATATTGGAAGCACGATTGCTGATGATAAGAAAACACATCAGCAACCTTCTGAAGATTCTGATACCACTATTGAAAATATGGAAAAACTATTCTCACGAATTGAAGATTCGATGAATGAAAAAATGCTGTTCAAGGATACCAAGTTCAATCTTTCGGCACTGAGTGTGGAACTGGACGTTAACAACACCTATATTTCAAGAGCCATCCGATCTCAGGGGTATCCTAACTTTAACAATTACCTCAATACATACAGGATCAATCACGTAAAGCAATTGCTCTCTGAAGTGGACTTTCAAAAAGCGACCTTCATGTATGTTTATACGGAGGCAGGATTTTCAAATCAATCTACTTTCAATCGCGTTTTCAAACAGATTGAAGGGATCACGCCGTCGGAATATTTCCAAAAGCATTTGAGCAATACTCTTTAAACGTATTTTTAAAATATAGTATCTTTGAATAAATCGTTTTCAATGAAAATTTTAATTATAAATGGTCCCAACCTCAATCTTCTGGGCACAAGAGAACCCGATATTTACGGAACCATTTCCATGGAAGACTACCTGGATCAACTGAGATCAGAGTTTCCTGGATTGGAATTGGAATATTATCAGTCTAATATTGAAGGGGAAATAATCAATTATCTCCAGAAGCATGAATTTGAGGCGCTTGTGATCAATCCCGGCGCTTATACTCATTATTCGTATGCGATTGCGGATTGCTTAAAGAATATCAGCAAGCCTAAAATAGAAGTTCACATCAGCAATATCTATAAGAGAGAAGCGTTCCGCCAGAAATCGGTGACGGCTGCGAATACCGATGCCGTGTTATCCGGATTCGGGATGGAAGGATATCGGTTAGCCCTATTGAGCCTGACAGGCGTTTGATTATCTTTCACGGATTTTTAAGAGTAATTGTATACAAATTGTGTGATGAGGTTTTATATATATTCCAAACCTTTTGAAACCATCATTAGCTAAACCTTCAGAATTATTTATATAAAAAATCCTCATCGTTTCTGATGAGGATTTTGTTTTAATTTGTGGTTTGTTTCTCTAACTGAGGGCCTGATGACACCAGTTTTTTTCCTTCTTCTGTATTGCAGTACTGCTCAAAGTTCTTAATGTATTTTGAAGCAAGGTCTTTCGCTTTTTCTTCCCATTCGGCAACATCAGCATAGGTTTGCCTCGGGTCTAAAATCCCTTCTGAAACATTCGGAAGCTGAACCGGGATCTCAAGATTCATAATCGGGATCCTTGCCTTAGGAGCGTCTTCAATTGATCCGTCAATAATGGCATCGATGATGGCCCGTGTATCCTTCAGTGAAATTCGCTTTCCGGTTCCGTTCCATCCGGTATTTACAAGATAAGCCTTTGCTCCGTACTCTTTCATCTTACTAATTAAAGTCTTGGAATACATGGTAGGATGCAGTGTAAGGAAAGCTTCCCCGAAAGCAGGTGAGAAAGAAGGTTCCGGTGCAGTAATTCCTCTTTCTGTTCCGGCAAGCTTGGAAGTATATCCGCAAAGGAAATGGTATTGTGCCTGATCCTCATCCAGAATGGAAACCGGAGGCAATACCCCGAAAGCATCGGCAGAAAGGTAAACAATCTTTTTGGCATGTCCTGCCTTAGAGGGCAGCACAATTTTGTTGATATGATAAATAGGATATGAAACCCTCGTATTCTCCGTAATTGAACCATCGCTATAATCTGCAATGCCGTTATTCACGACAACATTTTCCAGCAATGCATCTCTTTTGATCGCCCTGAAGATATCCGGTTCTTTTTCCGCTGATAAATCGATTACCTTGGCATAACATCCGCCTTCATAGTTAAAAACTCCGTTATTGTCCCAGCCATGTTCATCATCACCGATGAGATATCTTTTCGGATCTGCCGATAACGTCGTTTTCCCTGTGCCCGAAAGACCAAAGAAAAGCGCTACATCCCCATCCTCGCCTACATTGGCAGAGCAGTGCATGGAAGCCATTCCTTTCAATGGCAGATAATAGTTCATAATGGCAAACATTCCTTTTTTCATTTCTCCTCCATACCAGGTTCCCCCGATAATCTGAATTTTTTCAGTCAGGTTGAACATGATAAAGTTTTCAGAATTCAGTTCCTGGGCTTCCCAGTGCGGATTGGTTACTTTTGAACCGTTGATTACCGTAAAATCCGGTTCTCCGAAGTGTTCCAGCTCATAATGTGAAGGCCTGATGAACATATTGGTCACGAAATGGGCCTGCCACGCCACCTCTACGATGAATCTTACTTTTAATCTGGTATCTGCATTGGTTCCGCAAAATGCATCCACCACATAAATTTTCTTTGCATCAGAAAGCTGATTCAACACCAGTTCTTTACAAGATCTGAAAACTTCCGGTGTTGTTGGCAAGTTAACCTTACCGTCCCAGAAAATCGTATCTCTTGTAACATCATCCTGAACAATGTATCTGTCCTTAGGCGAACGACCTGTGAAAATTCCTGTTTTTACTGATACTGCACCAGATTCCGTAAGTTCAGCTTTCTCAAAGCCCTGATTATCGGAAGAAACTTCAGCCTGATATAACTCTTCATAAGAAGGATTATATAACAGTTCGTAGTCTCCCCTGATCCCTAATTTTTCTAAATCGCGGATGATTTTAGCGTTTCTCATTGTACTTATATTTTCTGTTTCTTTTTGGGTCCTGACAAAATCAATATTAACTAATTGTTAAAGATGGTTTAAATATAATCATATATGTCAGAATGGCAAATAAAAAAACAGGTTTATAAAATACTGGCTATAAACCAATTAAATCATTCCAATTAAAAAGAGATCTGAAACCTTTTCCCCAAAAATAGTCCTGAAAGCCATCAAATTTTGCGCTCATGACAAAATCTCCTCCCCAGGCTCCTAAACTTTTCACAAATACCGGACAATCAGAGAATAAGCGTTGTTTAACTGTAGGAATTTCAATGAAATCTGATATTTTTTGCTCATGAATCAACATTAGCCTGGAAAAATTTTCCAATTCTTCGCATAACAAAATTTTCTTTGTCAAATCTGAAAATTCATTAACCAGTTCTGCAGACTTAGTTTTGGAGCGATACAAATTGATGGCTTCCCGGCTGTCCTGTTTCTGATTAAGATGGATAAAAATCAGGTCATTACTAAAGGCAGGATTAAATTTCACCTTATCATATTTTATCTCGGGAACGCTTTGGTATAGAACAGCAGATTTCTCTTTGGCCACGGCAATATCGTAACCGCTACCGCCAAGGCTTAGGGTATTTAACTGAAAAGGATCTATTGCAGCCCATTCGGCAAGGTTGTTCATTAACGTTGAGCTGCTGCCCAGGCCATAATCCGCAGGGAACTGCAGGTTAGTTTTTATATGACAGGAAGAATCTTTAGTAAATCGAGTGGAAGAAAGCTTTTGAACATTCTTCAGGGTTTTCAGGACGAATTCCGCAGCAGAAGGAATATTTGTTTCTATAATACGCCAGTCTTTGTAATTGATCGCCGCTTTTAGCCATGCCCTTCCCTGATGAAATGCCTCCCAGAACACCATGCTTTCATGGTCTTCTGTTTCTTCATAAAAAAACTCTTGTCCAAGCTTCGTAGGTACGGCCAGGACAAGAGCTCCGTCTAGGGCAAAATATTCTGAAGTCAGCATCAGCTTTCCCGGTGAAAATATTCTGCTCATGTTTTGGTTGTTGGGTTAAATGGCAGAAGCTATGTTCACAGAACTGTCAATTTTTTTAATAAGCCCCTGCAGGGTCTTTCCCGGACCTACTTCAAGGAATTGAGAGGCACCGTCTTTGATCATATTCTGGACAGATTGAGTCCATTTTACCGGACCTGTAAGCTGTGCAATAAGATTCTGTTTGATTTCTTCAGGATTGGTTACTGCTGTAGTAGTGATATTCTGATACACCGGAATCGTTGGCTTTCTAAATTTTGTATTCTCAATCGCAGCTGCCAGTTTCTCCTGTGCAGGCTGCATGAGCGGTGAGTGGAATGCCCCGTTTACCGGTAACAGCAAAGCTCTTTTGGCTCCTGCTTCTTTAAGTTTCTCACAAGCTTCTTCTACTGCTGAAGTTTCACCGGAAATCACCAGCTGTCCGGGACAGTTATAGTTTGCCGGAACCACAATTCCTTCGATCTGGCTGCAAATCTCCTCCACTTTGGCGTCTTCCAGCCCAAGAATGGCAGCCATGGAACTCGGATTGGCATTACAGGCTTCCTGCATTGCCTTTGCTCTTTCAGACACCAGCTTCAATCCGTCATCAAAAGATAAAACACCGTTGGCTACCAATGCAGAGAACTCTCCTAAAGAGTGCCCGGCTACCATTTCAGCTCCTAAACCATTGACTGCTTTAAGTGCAGCAACTGAATGAATAAAAATAGAAGGCTGCGTAACCTCTGTTCTTTTAAGATCTTCATCCGTTCCGTTAAACATAATCGAAAGAATGTCGAAACCTAAGATTTCATTGGCAGATTCCATCAAATCCTTTATGTCTTTTCGAGAATCATATAATTCTTTTCCCATTCCCACGAATTGAGAACCCTGCCCAGGAAATACAAGTGCTTTCATGTATTGATTTAAAATATTATGCAAATATAATTATAATGTTAACGATATTTTCCAACGCGTTTAAAAATCAGGGTTATGGCATCAGCCTGATCACCCGGTAACCGGTATTCACATAAGCCCCATTCGCTTTGGATTTTACAAATTCGAATTTTGTGGCCAGCTGGGTCTGAACTTTATTCATCTGCCTGAAAATTTCACCTTTGCGGTTTTCCCTGGTCAGCATATCATTCATTACATCAAACCCGATGATGGCATATTTAGGAGGTGTCTTGCAGTATTTGGCTTTGTATGCTGCGAGAATTTCTTTTTCAAAACTTCCTTCGGTGTTGATTTTCCTGTCCATCAGATATACCAGATGAGCCTGGCTAAGGTCATCCACTTTCCTTTCGAAACTCGGATGGTAGAACATACTGAATGCTTTTACCCCCTGAACTTCTTTTGAAAGGGCAATAACCCTGTTGGAGAATGCTTCTCCGGCAGCATCACTATCATTGGCCAGTATGGCAATCACCGGTGCAGACTGTCCTGTCATCATATTCTGATCCAGCTGGATATCCGCAGGAGAATTTACGATGATCACAGTAGCATTCTTAACTGCTTTTTCAATCCCGGACTTAATGTAATTGGCATTTTCTTTTTTGGCATCCGCTACAATGTAAATTTTCTGATTGGAATAAGCAGTCTTTACTTCATCAACAATCTTATCGGCATACGTCTGGTCATTGGTTTCCACAATGATCAGATTGCTGTAATTATACAGTTCCGGAGAGTTCGCAAATGGAGCTACTACAGGAATCTTCTGGTTTTTAATAAAGTCCAGGACATCGATAACATTGGATTTAAAGAACGGCCCTACAATAAGGTCTGTATTATTGGGATTGATCTGGGTCATCGAATTTTTGAATGACGCTTCGTTTCCGGAATCTACTATTTTTATATCCAGTTTTTGTCCGCTGGCAGCATTTCTCTCAATCGCCAGTTTAGCACCGGTCAGGAAATCTGTTGCCATGCTCCTGTATTGTGTCTCATTGGTGCTATATCCGAACGGAAGCATGAGGACCACGCTCAGGGCATCTCCATTTTTCTTAACATAAGCCGGATCCTGTTTTTTGATTTTAAGCACCATGCCGGATTTAAGACCTCCGGACAATTCAGGATTAAGTGCAATCAGTTCATCAATCGTGATCCCGAATTTATTTACAATGGAGAATACTGTATCTCCATGCTGAACCGTATAGGTAACATAATCGTCTGCAGCAGCAGTTTCTGACGGTGATTCAACAGAAGACCTTGTATTATCCTCATCCATCTTTGCTTTAGTAGCAGTATCAGAGGTTTCTGCAGCTGTATTTTTCCTGACTTTTATTTTTGTACCAGGTTTCAGTCCTTTTTCTTCCAGTCCCGGATTCAGCGCAAATAATTCCTGCTGTGTAATATTGAACTGTTTTGTTATTCTGTAATAATTATCTTTCGTCTGGATGGTATAGGTTTCTTCGTCAGCAGAAGCTGTATCTGTTTCGGCAGGTGTCTCTGTTTTTTGTACCGGAGCTGCCTGCTGGATATTTCCGTATTTTCTGATGCTCTCCAAAGGAAGTGTAATTTCTTCCCCGATTTTCATATGAGAGTCAAGATCAGGATTCAGTTTTCTAAGGTCCGTTTCGGAAATACGGTATTGTTTTGTAAGGCCGTAGATGGTCTGTTTTGGTTGCAGGATAATTTTTCCCAGTTCTGCTCCGCGGGAAGGTTTGTTTTTATCCGCTGCTGCACGAACATCCGTTTTAACCGTTAAAATATCTCCGATAGCCAGTTTGCCATCTTTATGCTTAGGGTTCAGTTTCAATAATTCATCTACGCTTATGCCGTATCTTTTGGCAATGCTGTAAGGAGTATCTCCTTTTACCACCGTATGGGATTTCTGGGCAGACAAGCCTAGAACCATACAAAGACCGGATAGAATAAAAAACCTTTTAATCATAGTCGACAATTATAATGTACAAAAATACTCCTTTAAAATTAAATGGCAACAATTATTAGTTTTGATTCCTCCACCACCATTTTCTCCAGGCAGCTTTCCAGCCAGTCATAGCCATAGTCGGCAAAGAATACACTGAAGTTGTATACCCTTTCCTGCCAGGTTCCGGCAGGATGCACTTCAAGGAAAAGAGTTTCCAGCCTTTCCATGAGCTCGTTTTGCTTTATTTTCTCTGCATGGAGAAGCCGCTTTTTCATTCTCGTAAAAGATTTCAACTGCCGTACCTCTTCTGCACGCACCATATTTCCGAAAGATTTATCAGTAGTTTCTGCAACAGCCTTCAGCTGAGAGAACTGATTTATGAGGTTAGTTTCACTGTCTTCCAGCATTCTGAGGATTTCATGGTTTTCCAGGATTTTACCATCTACAACCTTTGCAAAATTCTGAAAGAAACTTTGCGGTTTGAGGCTTAGCTTTTCTATTTTCTTGACCGTTTTTTCTTTAATGAAAAGCATGGAATTCCTCGGGATGAGTACCGGAAAAGGAATGCCTGTTTTGAAAAAATAATCTTTAAGTTCCATCCAGTACATGATTTCTGCATTACCTCCAATGTATGCCAAATTAGGCAGTACTTTTTCCTGATATACGGGACGCATCAGCGCATTGGGACTGAATTTTTCCGGAAACTTTTCAAGTTCATGAATTAATTCGTCTTTTGTAAACCTGATATTTTTATCGACAACGAAATACGAGCTGCCATCAAAGTCTATCCTGTCTCTGGTTTCGGTGAGATAAAACAGGTTTATTTCACGCGGATTAACCTGAACTTTGCCATATTTACCGGTAAGCAGGGCAACTTTATCCCTGGAAGATTCATACAGGCTGAAGTTTACAAGCTCATCTTTAAAAATATCTTTTATCTGCTGCTTGAGTATAGGACAATCCCCATCAATACTTATTAATCCGTAACCGGAAAAAATCCTGTTAACAAAAATCCTGATCGCTTCCGTTAAAGTATTTCCGTTTTTGTAAGCCTCTTTAAGCATCAGAATCAGTTCGGTACCGAAAACAGAATCTTTAAATTCTTCTTCAAATTCAGAAATGAAAAAGGTATCACTTACAGTGATCCTGCCTACAGGACCGCCTGATTTTTCATTGATTTCATAATAGTTATTTTCTGTCCTGAAATGGTTGATTTCAGCAAAGTCATGGTCTTCCGTAGCCATCCAATATACCGGGACAAAGTTAAATTCCGGAAAATGTTGTTTCAGATATGAACATGTTTTGATGGTCTGAAGAATTTTATACACAAAAAATACAGGACCTGAAAAAAGGTTTAGCTGATGGCCAGTAGTAATTGTGAAAGTATTAGCTAATTTTAAATGATCGAGATTTTCTTCCTGCTCCGAAGACAACTGCATACCCGAAAGCTGCTGTTTCAAAGCCTGGTAAAGTACGGCTCTCTGTTCAGGAGTAAAGGATTCCTGCTTTTTATGAATCTGCATTTTAATGGCATTCAGCGTAAAGATATTGTCCTCAAAGCCTTTGACGTCCTGGTTCAGAAAATCTTTAATCAGCTGCGGAATGCTTTCTATATCAAGAAATGATATTGTATCAATTGTTTTCAACGTACAGTAGTTTTAGTTGAACAAATACCATACGATCCCCAGGTTCAGCCTGAAATCATACACCGGATAATGCGGAAATGCGTATGCTTTGTTATGTGAAACGAGTGTGGCTACCTGCTGCCCTTCTATAAAGAAAAACATTTTCTTAACCTTCATATTAAAGTAAACATCCGTAATCGGCTGTCCCCCGATGGAGAACGCACCTGAAGTAGGAAGAATGTATTCATTAAGAATAGGGAAATATTCTCTGGAAGCAAACTTCGAGAAATAATACACTTTGATACCGGTCTGGATTTCCGCTGCATTCTTGAACGCTTTGGTCTGGTAAAATATATTTGCCCTTCCGATGAAGCCCGGCAAAGGCAGAAGGTTTTTATTAGTGAGTACATTCTGGAACTGCAGCCTTGTATTCAGGTGGAACTTTCCGTAATTTACCGTTGCGTCCCCTCCTATCTGCGAGATGTTCACAGAATTATCACTTTGACGTGGAAGAGCATCCTGATCAAAATAGGTATAATTATCTACCCTGAAGTAATTGGCAAATAACTCAGTTTTAAACCATTTCAGGTTTATACTCCCTCCAATTTCCGTAACCGCCTGGTTTTTTGCATCCTGAAGATAATAATTGAATTTCCGGTAGTTGGATGTATTCATAATATAGTTGAAGGACGGATAAGCACTTTGAAAATTTACCTTGGCATTAACAAAATAGTCTTTAATGGGTTCAAAAGAAAGATGGTTTGTCGTCCTGATATAGCTCCCAAACTGGTTTCCCTTTGAAATTTCAAGGAATGAATTGAGCTGTATCTTATCCAAAAGACGGATCTGTAAGTTTCCAACAGCCCCCAAACGGTTTTCTTTCAGTTCAGAAGGAATGGTAAGGTTTGGCAAAACAATTTCTGTAACCCCGAACTTCAGCATCTGATAGCGCAATCCGGCATCCAGTTTAAATTTTTCATTGTCCCAGACTAAACTCACGGTGTTGCTCAGGTTATCCGAATATTTTTTAACCGGCAGCGAACCACCCGGATTTACTAATTGTGAAACATTATTGAACCAGTAAGGCTCCAAAGCATTTTCTGTATAATGATACTTATTTCCCTGATGAGAAATAGTATGCCTGATTTTAAAAGGAATCTTATCTGAATTGAACGGTGCAAACTGATGTGTAAGGTAGTATCTGCGGTAGGAAAACTGGGAACTTGTAGAAGCCAGGTTGACCTGCATATTCTGCCTGTTCCGGGAATCGCTGTTTCCATTCTGGAAGAGGCTGTCCACGGCAATTCCTCCACTTTCCTGGTTGTTCACATTCTGATGGAGGTAATGGGCAAACAATTCATATTTACCGTTCTTTGAAGTATAATGTCCGGAAAATAAAGTATTATTATTCGCTGCAAGGCTGTTCCTGTACATTCCCTGCGAGCGCAATCCCATGTATTCGATAGCAAAATTAAATCGTTTTCCAATATTCTGCGTATAGGTAGACCGAAGCGCAGCCCCATTTTTCATCGCATTATGGTATACAAAAGTAGCGGTAGGTGTTTTCACATCGTAATATTTGATGTCATCCACCCCTAAGATACCGTATGATTTATTAATAGGCATCAAAGCCAGGTTCTGTTCCGGGTTCAATTCATAAGAAAGGGGATTAAAGCCGGCCCCGATATTAGCAACCTGCACCCTGCCGAAATTATCCCTGTTATTATACTGTGAAAAAATATAGGTTTTGTCAAACGTCATTACCGTATCAAAAACTTTTTTCTCCGCAAACTGCTTCTGGTACAAATAATCATTGATGGTAGGTTTAAAGATCTTCAGTGAATCTTTTGTCCCTGAATCAATCACCAAAGTATCTTCCAATTTCTTTTCCAGGGTATTGCTGTCTGTCTTATTAACAACCTGTGCCTGAGCCGTGAAAGTGAAAAATAATATGATGAAAAGTAGATGCTTCATTTATTGCTTTTTGTAGAGCAAAAGTAAGAAATAATGGGGAATAAAAAACCCTGCTTGGAGCAGGGTTTAATTATGTGTTATTTTTTGATTAATAACCAGGGTTTTGTTGGAATGTTGGAGTAATATTAATGGTACTTTGTGGGATTGGCCACTGCCATCTAGTATCACTTGGTAAAATGGTTTGTACTAAGGAAGCTACACCTCCTCCGTCAACATTTGGACCTTCACCTGTTCTCTGCATTGTAAGCCCTTGTCTTTTAAACGTATAGAATCTATCATTTTCAAAAGCAAGTTCTAATCTTCTTTGAAGCATAATTTCATTCCACAGAGCTGTACCTGTTAAAGTTACTGGAACATAAGCACTATACCTTTGCGCTTTCAATGTATTTAATAAGGTGTTAGCTAATGTCTCATTTCCTAATTTAAATGCAGATTCAGCAACATTTAAATAAACTTCAGCTGTTCTTAAATACTTAGGTTCTACTACATTCAAAGGAGTTCCTCCACCTGTATTAAACGCCCATTTAATTACATGATTTCTTTGAACACCTTGGTAAGCAGCTGTTCTAATATAGGCTGTCCTTCTAATATCTGTTGCTGAATATAAAGTATACAAAGATTTTGGCACAACGTACTCAGATCTAATACTTCCACCTGTAGCAGTAGCACCCTGCTGATATGCAACCCCAACTGTTACGTTTTCTTGAGTTGAGTTAAGGATTTTCAAAAGTACACCGTCCGTACTATTTGATGCCCAAATATTTGTAAAATTCCCTATTGTTCCTACACTAGGAGACAATGCAATACTAGAGTTTCCAGCGGCAACAGCATTAGTATAATCACCTTTATACAAATATACTCTTGATAATAATCCATAGATCGCCGCTTTAGAAAACTTCGATTTATCCGTAGGTGCATCTGTAATATTATTAACAGCAAATGTTAGGTCACTGATAATATTATCATATACCTGAGCAACGGTAAGATCCCTTACTTTTGAATTTTCCAATGGATTAAATTCAGTAATATATGGTATACCTAATGATGCATTGGCATCAGCTGACTGTGTAGGTATTTTGCAATAAGCCCTTACTAAATCAAAGTGTGCTGCCGCTCTTACTGCTCTTGCATGAGCCTCAATATTGGTTCGGAAACTCCCAGCAGGAAGGTTATTTATATACTTCAAAGGCATATTTGCTCGTGAAATAACAAAATAAGCTTGCGTAAATAATCCAGTTACGGATCCATTATTAGCAGAAAGAGTCCAGTTATATGCTGTAAAGTTAGAAGATCTTCCTTGCGGGTTATAAATTAAATTATCCGTCAATAAATCAGGAACAATAATTTGATTACCTGTATCAGTAGAAAAATATCCAGATCCCTTTATGGCAGTATAAGCTCCGTTAATTGCCTGTGTAAAATTTGCCTGCGTTGTCATTGCTTGATCAAGAGGAATTTGGGTATATGAAACCTGATCCAACTCTCTGTCACAAGAGGACATTACGCCTAATGTAAACGCACTTAATATTGTTATTTTTATTATCTTGTTTTTCATAATCTTAACTTAATTTAAAATTGTAATTCAACACCAAATGTTACAGTTTTCTGAGTAGGATAAGTGTATAGAGTATACGATCCTGGAACGTCCGTATTTCCTTCTCCAGAACCTACTGCAACCTCAGGATCTCCTTGGAATTTAGTCCACAAAAATAGGTTTTGTGCTTGAGCATAAATTCTTATTGAGCTTAAAGGAATACTTTCTCCTAAGAAATTCTTGTCGAATGTATAACCAACATTTAAGCTTCTGAATCTAATATAATCCGTTTTCTGTAAAAAGTAATCAGTCATCCATATACCGTCTGGATTAGGAGCAGGTAATACATTGGTATCTCCAGGGTTTCTCCAGTAATTTGTTGCATCAGTAGATTTATTGGTATTATACTGAGAAGGATCAAGCCTGTTAAGAGCTTCATTATTTACTGCATATCCACCAAATTTATACGTGAAATCTGCGATAATACTGAAATTTTTGTAAGTAAAAGTTGCTCCAAAACCTCCGAAATATTTAGGATATGGAGATTTGTCTTTGATATCTTGAATATCTGTTGTAGAATAAACGTTCGTAGCTCTACCTCCTGGCAAATCATAGAATGTTTCTCCAGCATTAGCAGTAGTACGGTTTGTATAATACAATGCTTCTCCATTTTGTGGATTCACACCTGCTGATCTTACCATCCTGAAATAATAAGGCATCTCACCAACTTCAAGTTTATTATAGTTTCCTATGTTTCTTGACGTTTCACCTGCTCTTAAAGCTAAGATTTTATTTTTAATATTTGAGTAATTACCTCTTAGTTGGAAAGTCCAATCTTGTGTCCTTAAAACATCGGCTGATAAATCTACTTCTAGACCTTTGTTTTCCAATTCTCCTGCATTATCATACACGGTATAACTACCTTGTACAGTTGCATTTGGAATAGCCTGTAAGAAATCACTTCTTTTATTGATAAAATATTCAACGGATCCTCTGAATCTATTTAAATAGTTAAAATCCACACCAAGGTTTGTAATTTTAACCTTTTCCCACTGTAACTCTTTATTACCTACAGTAGTTGGAACCACAGTAGTGGCACCAGGACCATAAAGACCAAAAGAAACATAAGGTTGGTTTACGTAGTCAGGAAGAGGAGCATCATTCCCGGCAATACCATAAGATGCTCTTAGCTTAAATGCTTTTAGATCTGGAATATCGATGAATGATTCTTTAGCAATGTTCCAAGCAGCACTTGCACTCCAGAAAACTCCAAATTGGTTATCTAAACCAAATCGGGAACTACCGTCTCTTCTGATTGATGCACTTACAAGGTATCTTAAATCATAATTGTAGTCTGCTAATAAAGCTAGGGATGTTCTTCTGGTTTGAACTCTACTACCTGAAACAAGATAAGGTGTAACCATATTACTTAAAATATCTAGCCCAGGTGTTCTGTAATTTCTTCCTGTTGCAGACATCGTATTACTATCTTCTCTATTATACTCAAAAAAAGCAGTTGCAGTAACACTATGTTTACCAAACTTTTTATCAAAATCCAATCTTTGGTTAGCCGTTAAGTAATATAGATCATTATTAGACTGACTCACTTGCCCATTCAACCCTAGGATAGTATCTAAGTATGATCCAGGCTGTAAAATTGATTTACCTTTTAATTGTGCGAAAGTATTATAGAATGACGATCTGAATTTTAACCAATCAGTAAATTTATACTCTCCAAACATATTTCCATTCAGCCTTAAGTTACTGTTGGATGATGTATTTCGTTGTAAAGCTTCAAGAACTGGGAATCCTACTGTGGTTGGATTATAAGATCCATCCTGAAGAAAAACAGGCTCATAAGCATTGGCTGAATACATAAAGTTAAATGGGTTTTGCCCATTATTCAGGTCCCTTTGATTTTGAGTTTGCTGGTATTGTAATGAAGCATTAATTCCTACCCTAATTTTATCGCTTAATTGATTTTCAAAATTAAATCTGGCACTGTATCTTTTTAAAGCATTTAAACTTTGAATAATACCGGAATTACTATCATATCCTAATGAATAATAAAATAAGCTTTTATCAGTACCTCCGCTAGCTGTGAAAAAATATGATTCTTCTCTCGAATTTCTTAAGATATCTTTCTCCCAGTTATGATTAAAAGCAGTTAAACTCGCAACTTCCGCATCAGTATATGGAGTATTTCCTACTAATGGTGCTATAGCATTTTCCCAAGCTAATTTTTGACCTGCATCCATCATTTGGAAATTCATTTCCTTGTCTGGTACTTTCCAAGATGTTCCAAATCTCGATTCGAAGCTATAATTTGTTTTACCTTTTGTACCTCTTTTTGTAGTCACTACAATAACCCCTGCGGCAGCTCTAGAACCATACTGGGCCGTTGCCGCAGCATCTTTAAGAATTACCTGAGACTCAACATCACTAGGATTTAAAGCATTTAACTGAGCAAACGATGAATACTGGCCATCGATAACAACCAATGCTCCTGTATTTGAAAAGTTAGAGAACCCTCTAATTGTAATAGATCCAGCACTTCCTGGCTGACCACTTAAAGTTTGAACAAATACTCCTGGCGCTTTACCTTGCAACATATTTGTCAATGACAAAGTATTAGATTGCTGCTTTAGCTCTTCTCCACCAACAACAGATTGAGCTTGCGTAATTTCATCTGTTTTCTTAGTTCGATAACCAGTAACTACTACTTCTTCAATTTGTTTTTCTCTGTTAGCAGTATCTCTCCTGGTAGTCGTCTGTGCAAAAGCAACTTGTCCTATAAAGAATAATGCTCCAGCACTCAATACACGTAGTTTAACATTCATATTAACAAATTTTAATATTTTTTAATGGGCAAATATGTTAATAAATATTAAGATTGACAAATTTTTCATAATATCTTAGAAAAAAAATCATAATCACAATCCCACAATAATATTTTTCAGAATATGATACCATTATTTAATTTTAGCAAAAACTGAAACAAATAAAAAAAAACACCCAAAACAGACTAATTTAACATTTATATATCAAAAATTTAAAAATTATTTAGAATCATTATAAATTTCAGCCATTATATCTTGCCACACGGAGAGATACACACATTATTTATTATTACATTTTACAAACGTCCAATAAATAAAAAAACCAGAGAAGAAAAAATCTACCCTGGTTTTTTTTATTATTAGTTAATAAAATTAATTATCGTAGCCCGGATTCGAAACAATTAGTGTTCCAGCTATATCAGTTTCTGCCCTTGGAATAGGAAATGCATTCAGCTGTATATTAGTACTTACACCAGCTGGTCTAGGAACCGGATCTCCCCATCTGAATAAATCCCATAACCTTAAACCTTCACCAACAAGCTCCTTAGCCCTTTCCTGTTTTAATATAGACATATTAACGGTTGTTGCTGCGGTAAGACCTCTGTTAGTAATTACTCTATTATAGTAATCTAATGCTGTAGTCAAAGATCCCCCATTCAATTCAGCTTCTACTCCATTAAGCAATACCTCTTCGATTCTAACAATCTTAATATTATCTGTACCCTCCAAATTTGGATATTTGTATATATAATACTCTCCATCAGTTTCTTCAATTATACTTTTTCTAACATCATTATTACTGTAAGAATTATACAATGACGGATCCATAACGACATTTCCATATCCATTATAGTTTTGCATATATCCCCAGGAATCTGTCCCATTAGAACCAGGTACTCCAACTGCCAATTCAAAAATACTGTTATTTTGTTTAGTGGAGCTCCAAGATCCTTTATAAGAAGCTGCAGGAATCACCTGGTATGAATCTGCAATTTCTGATACAAGGGATCTTACTTTCGCATAATCTTTTTTATACAAATAAAATCTGCTCATTAAGGCTTTCACTGCGTTAACACCAAGAAACGTAGGATCAGTAGTACTGATATCATAAGTCTGCATCATGTTAAGACCTTTAATAAAGTCGGCTTCTATCTGAGCTTCATTTTCTGCTACAGTACCTCTGGCCTGCTTTGCTTTAGGATCATATTTTAAAGGAGTAACAATTCCAAGATTTCCACCCGCATATTTCTGTCCATACAGCTTTAAAAGATCAAAGAAAAACATTGCTCTCAGAGCATACGCCTGACCAATATGGTATCTTACCGCATCTTTTTGGGATGCATTGCCTTCTATACCATTAACATCTGTATTAATTAAAATGTTAGCCTTTCCTACAGCGGTATAAATCTGACTATAGGTATCTCTTGCATAGGCATCTGCAGATGTCATTGTATAATTATATACGGTATTGTAATAACCTGCATAGCCATTACTATACATTTCGTCGGATCTTACTTCCGCATATAATCCATAATCTCTTCCATAATATGTTGAAGCTCTCATTGAAGTATACATACCTCTCTCGAAAGATTCAACTTCTGTCAAACTCTTCAATGGAGCTTGCTCAACATCCTGATAAAACTTTGTATCAACAAAATCATCACTACATGATAAAGAAGTTATTGACACACCGACTGCTATAATAGCTGTTTTTATAAGATTTATTTTCATAATATTCTTTTTAATTAGATTAGAACCCAATATTAACACCAATACTGTATGTTTTCATAATTGGTAAGTTTAAGTTTGATGTACCTTCAAGATTAATTTCCGGATCAAGCTTTAATCTATCATCAAATGTATGTGTCCAGATATTGGTACCCATTACATAAATCTGTACTGAATTTAGTCCAGAACCATTTAAAAAGTCTCTGGTAAATGTATAGGAAAGTTTAGCATTTCCTAATCTGATATAATCACTATCATACAAGAATCTTGTTGATGCCTGATTACTTCTTTTATTCCCTCCATAAATAGGCTTCGGATTTGCAGCATTCGGATTATCAGGAGTCCAATAGTCCATCTGATCTGCATAACCAGGATAGTTTGCAGTGTACTGACCATCACTTAATAAATAATTAGCCCAGTCATTATATATCTTTCCACCAAAACCATAGGTAAATTGTGCGTCTAAACCAAAACCTTTGTAAGCCATATTTAAATTAGCACCACCAAATATTTTGCTTAAGAAACTTCCCTGAACAGCCTGCTTGGCATTGTTGTAATTATTTGTAGTCTCTCCGTCAACACCATTTACATACCATAGTGGGTCTCCATTACTAGGATCTACACCTGCCCATTTTCTTAAAAACCAAGTTCTAACACCTTCTCCCACTCTAGTTGTTTGTAAAGCTGTGTTTACAGTCCCTCCATATAATGAAGTTATTTCATTATGCAGGGTACTTAAATTTGCACCTATACTTAAACTGAACTGATCTCTTGATCCTTTTAAGATGTCACCATTTACAGCAAATTCAAATCCTCGGTTTACAAGATCACCAATATTGTCGACATAACTTGATAATCCCTGAGAAGATGAAAGTGGAATATTATACACTAAATCTTCTGTTTTTTTGTTGTAGTAATCTGCTGAAACAGTTAATCTATTCTTGAAAAAACCGAAATCAAATCCTACATTAAAAGGCTTTATAGTCTCCCATTTCAGATTAGGATTATAATATCCGGAATAACTTGCAGCGGCAAGATCACCATAATTGGTAGAATAAGCGTACAGTGCATATGGCAGTGCAGAAATCTGGTTACCAACCTTACCATATGACGCTCTGAATTTTAATGAAGAAATAGCATCTACATTTTTAACAAATTCCAATCTTGCCAAATCAACACCTAAACCTGCAGACCAGAAGTCACCAGCTTTTTGACCAGGCGTAAAATTCGAAAGAACATCTCTTCTGTATGATGCGTCTAATAAAATCAACTTATCGAAATCATAGTGTCCAGTTACAGCATAACCATATCTGCTGTTCTCACTTCTACCTCCTGCTATAGACTGCATTTTAACAAAATTTGTTAATGTTGTCAGGCTAAGAGTACCGATTGATGAAGCTGAAGCTGTAATGTTTCTAAAATCTGATTTGTAAGCTTCCTGAATTGCAGAAAAGTCAAAATTATGTTTTTCAGCCAGTCTAAAGTTATAACTTAATATATTTTGTACGTTAAAATTAAAATATCTTCTTGTACCTGAATTAGCCAAACCATTGTAATTGGTTCCATCTCCATGAACAGGGCTGGAATATTCATCTTCTTCTATGTTAATGAATTCAGGTGCAAAAACGAATCTATATTTCAAATTTTTAAGAATATCATATTCAGCATATAAGCTACCAAATATCCTTGCTGTTTTTCCTGTCCTCGAGTTCAACTCAAGAAGCGCAGCATTATTAAATAACCCGTTGGACATTCTTCCATTTGGCCCCCAATAATAACTTCCATCAGGATTGTAAACCGGATCTGTTGGCCTTAAAAAATACTCACCTAAGATAGGGTTTGCAAATCCTCCTCCATTCGCTAATGTGCTTATCTTACTGTAAGAAAACTGTAGATTAGTCCCAAATCTGAGTTTATCTGTTGCTTTTACATCTAATTTATTTGTGAATGTTAACCTATTGAAGTAAGAATTTTTAACAATACTATTCTGATCAAAATAATTTACTGATGTGTAGTAGGATATTTGGTCACTTCCTCCTGATACACTTACATCAGCATTTTGCACATAAGCTCCTGAACGAGAAAGCTCTTTTCTCCAATCCGTATTTCCCCCCAGAGTATATATTGACGCTATCCCTTCTCCAAGAGCACCATCTGCAAGTTGAGCCATTGTATTGTCAATAGTTCCTAATGATGGATATCTATTTAAAACGCCTACTGCCGTTAATTGCTTATATTGATCTGCATTAAGCCCTCTGTATCCTTCAATAGCGCGGTCACTGACACCATGGTTAAAACTCACATTAAATCTTGGCTTACCTTTTTTACCAGATTTTGTTGTGATGATGATAACTCCAGCTCCTGCATCAGCACCATAAACAGCTGTTGATACCGCATCTTTTAGAACTGTTAAACTTTCAATGTCATCAGGATTTAAGTTCGCCAATATATTTGCAGTGGTACTATTACCCGTTAAATCCCCAGATGCTACTCGAACACCATCTACAATATAAATGGGAGAAACCCCACCATTAATTGAGGCTACCCCTCTTACTCGTACAGCGGCAAATCCTCCTGGCTGTCCGGATGAAGAACCTGTCTGAACTCCGGTAACTCTACCTTGAAGCATTTTATCTACAGAAGCCACCGGAATATCTTCAATCGCTTTTGCTTTCATGGTAGATGTAGAGCCGGTAATTTCCTGAACTGCCCTCTTTTGGCCAAACCCAACCATTACCACCTCTTCAATCTGAGCTTCCTTGGCTATGGTATCATTCTTCGTAGTCTGTGCAAAAGTAGTCTGTCCTAAAAAAAACAAAACTCCTGCACTTAACACTTTTAGTTTAACATTCATATTAACAAATTTTAATATTTAAGCAGCAAATATGTTAATTATTCTCAACACAGCCAAGCTTCAACTTTTGCGTCTATAGCGTTATAAGTTGTTTGCTGCCATGTAATTTTAAAATAAAAACCATCATTATTGCCAATTTTATCATAAAAATGATTCAAACAATAGGGATTTAAAATGATAACAAACAAATGTTTAAATAAATTAAACAAACATTTGAGTTAATTTAGAAGCATTATAAATTACACTATGAAACAAAAAAATCCCGCTTATTTCAAGCGGGACAATTATCTAAATAAAGTATACTATTTTAATTTCTTCTTCACAGCAACCTCTTCATACACTTCCAGGATATCTCCAACTTCAATATCATTGTATCCTTTCAAGTTCAGACCACATTCGTAACCTTTTGTAACTTCTTTAACGTCATCCTTGAAACGCTTTAAGCTTTCCAGTTCCCCGTCAAATTTCACAATACCGTCGCGAAGCACCCTGATTTTTGAATTTCTGGCAACTTTTCCTGAAAGAACCATACATCCGGCAATCGTTCCGACTTTGGAGATTTTAAACACCTCTCTGATCTCAACATTACCGATAACCTGTTCTTTAATTTCAGGAGAAAGCATTCCTTCCATTGCTTCTTTCACTTCTTCGATAGCGGCATAAATTACAGAATAAGTTCTGATCTCTATTTCCTCCCTGTCTGCAAGTTCTCTAGCATTACCTCCGGCTCTCACGTTGAAACCAATGATAATGGCATCTGAAGCAGCGGCAAGGTTAACATCTGATTCCGTAATTGGACCAACACCTTTATGCAGTATATTAACGTTGATTTCCGCAGTAGAAAGTCTCTGTAACTGATCTGACAATGCTTCTACCGAACCATCCACATCACCTTTTAGGATGATATTAAGCTCTTTGAAGTCACCAAGAGCAATCCTTCTTCCCAATTCCTCAAGCGTTGTATGCTTTTTAGTCCTGATTGAAAGTTCACGTTGAAGCTGCTCTCTCTTATTGGCAATAGATTTTGCTTCACTTTCATCTTCATATACCTTGAACTTGTCACCGGCAGTCGGAGCACCGTCAAGGCCTAAAATCGTTACCGGAATAGAAGGTCCAGCCTCAGCAAGGTTTTTACCTCTTTCATCCAGCATAGCTTTCACTTTACCATGGTTTTTACCTGCCAATACATAATCCCCTACACGTAGAGTACCTGATTGCACCAACATGGTAGAAACATATCCTCTTCCTTTATCCAATGAAGCTTCAATAACTACTCCCTGGGCATTTCTGTCCGGATTTGCTTTTAGCTCCAATAATTCTGCCTGAAGCAAAACTTTTTCTAATAACAGGTCAACGTTGTTACCGAATTTAGCAGAAATCTCCTGGGATTGTACATTTCCTCCCCATTCTTCCACTAAAATGTTCATTCCTGAAAGCTGCTGACGGATGTTATCCGGATTAGCATTCGGTTTATCAACCTTGTTTAAGGCAATGATCATCGGTACACCTGCCGCCTGAGCGTGCGAAATAGCTTCTTTAGTCTGAGGCATCACATCATCATCTGCTGCAATTACAATAATGGCAATATCGGTGATCTGTGCTCCTCTTGCCCTCATCGCGGTAAATGCTTCGTGACCTGGTGTATCGAGGAATGTAATTCTCTGTCCGTTTTCAAGTTTCACGTTGTAAGCCCCGATATGCTGGGTGATACCTCCTGATTCGCCGGCGATAACGTTGGTCTTTCTGACATAATCCAGCAAAGACGTTTTACCATGGTCTACGTGTCCCATAACAGTCACGATCGGTGCTCGTGGTACAAGATCTTCTTCACTGTCAACGATCTCTTCTGTTTCAGAATCTTCAAGATCAGCATCAGAGAATTCAATCTTGTATCCGAATTCATCTGCTACCAACAATAAGGTATCCGCTTCCAGCCTTTGGTTCATCGTAACCATAACTCCTAAAGAGAAACATGCAGAAATCACTTCAGTCGGGGAAACATTCATTAAACTGGCCAATTCACCTACGGTAATGAATTCCGTAACTTTCAGTGTTCTGTCCTGAGCTTCCAGCTCCTGCTGACGCTCATCCTGCTCTCTACGGAAGGTCCTTTTGTCTTTCCTGTGCTTGGAAGATTTAGATTTACCTCCTTTATTAGTCAGTTTTTCAAGGGTTTCCTTGATCTGGTTCTTAACCTGCTCATCTGTAAGCTCAACAGGCATTACCCTTTGGCCCGGACGATTATTCTGGCCTCCTTTTTTGAAGCCGCCACCCTGACCTTGCGGACGGTTGCCCTGATTGTTTCCAAAACGGTTTCCACCTTGGCCACCCTGTCCCGGTGGACGGTTTCCAGGTCCGCCGTTTTGCCCCTGAGGCCTGTTATTTCCTCCCTGGCCTTGCGGACGGTTGCCCTGATTGTTATTGCCACCCTGTGTATTCCCAGTATTAGGCTGGTTAGACCCTGGCTTTTCAATTCTTTTCCTCTTCTTTTTCGCTCCTGCACCTTTCGACTTATCAGCAAACTGGCTTAGGTCAATCTTTTCTCCAACGATTTTCGGTCCGTCAAGCTTCTGATATACGGTCTCAATCTTCTGAGGTTCCTGAGATTCAGGTTCCGCTGCCGGTTGTTCAGGTTTAGTATCCGCAGGAGCCTGAACAGGCTCTGCTTTCGGACTTTCTTTTACAGGTTGTTCAGCCGGTTTTTCTTCTGCCTTCTTCTCTTCCACTTTCGGCTTATCTTTTTTAACGGGTCTGTTTCTGGATTCGATCTGGGAAAGATCTATCTTGTCCAGAACTTTAAATTCCTGTTTTTCAGGAGCAGGTTTATGGTCAGAAACAGGTTCAACTTCTTTTTTCTCTTCCACTGCAGGAGTGGAGAAATCCGCCGGAGCCTCTTCAGCCTCAGGCTTTTTAGGATCAAGATCTATTTTTCCAAGAACCTTTGTTTCCGGTTTTATATTAGCTTTAGCTCTTATTACTTCAGGGGTCTTTTTCTCCTCAATTTCCAGTTTTTCTTCCGGAACTTTGGTGATAACCACCTCATGGGAAGCTTTACGTTGCTCGCCGTCCTTGGCAAACTCAGCCTCCAATGCAGAATATGCCGCTTCTTCTAATTGAGCGTTAGGATTACTTTCAACCACGAAGCCCCTGGACTGTAAAAATTCTACTAACCTGGACATCGAAATATTGAATTCCTTAACCGCTTTATTTAATCTAATTTTTGGCATCTATTATTTTACTGTTTTTTAATCCTTAAAATTAAAGTATTTCTTTTTTACTAATTATTAAAATTTATTTAAAATCTTAATCTTCAAATTCTTCCCTAAGAATACGTTTCACTTCTTCAATGGTTTCTTCTTCCAGATCCACCATATTCAGCAGGCTTTCGGTATCTTTATCCAATACAGATTTAGCAGTAGTAAGCCCTACTTTTCTGAACTCTTCCAATACCCATTCTTCAATATCGTCATTGAATTCTTTCAATTCAACGTCATCGTCCTCACTGGATTCTCTGTGCACATCAATCTCATAACCTGTCAACCAAGAAGCAAGTCTGATATTCTGTCCCTGTTTTCCAATCACTTTAGAAATCTCCTCTACCGGTGTGTATACCAAGGCATAATTTCCATTACTGCTGATATCAATTTTATTGATGGTTACATTCCCTAAAGCCCTTTTCACAAGAATTTCAGGATTTTTAGACCATTGGATGACATCAATGTTTTCATTTCTCAATTCTCTTACCACACCATGGATTCTTGAACCTTTCACTCCTACGCATGCCCCTACAGGATCAATTCTGTCATCATAGGCATCCACTGCGATTTTCGCTTTCTCTCCCGGAATCCTCACAACTTTTTTAAGCATAATGGTTCCGTCCTGGATTTCCGGAATTTCTAGCTCCAGAAGTTTTTCCAAAAATTTAGGTGCCGTTCTGGAAATGATAATCTGTGGTTTGGATCCTTTAAAATCAACCGTTTCTACAATAGCTCTGATATTCTCTCCTTTTTTAAAGAAATCGGAAGGGATCTGATTTTCTTTAGGCAAAATGAACTCATTCCCTTCATCATCCAGCAAAATAACATGCTTGTGGCGGATATGATGGATTTCACCAACAACAATCTCGCCAATCCTGTCTTTGAACTGTTCGTATAGCATCGCATTGTTGTGTTCCTGAAGTTTTGTAGCCAGAATCTGCTTCAGCGTAAGGATATTTCTTCTCCCCAGCTGGGCCACAGGAATTTCCATTGTAAAATCTTCCCCAACTTCAAATGTAGGATCTATCTTCTTGGCTTCAGAGATTTCAATTTCCAGGTCATCATCTTCAGACATTTCATCTTCCACAATGGTTTTGTTCAGGAAAATCTGAAAATCTCCCTTATCAGGATTTACAATAACATCAAAGTGATCGTCTGAGTCAAATCTTTTTCTCAAAAGAGTTTTCAGTGAATCTTCAATAATCGCCATAAGATCAATCTTACTGATCCCCTTTTCGTCTTTGAAATCACCAAAGGATTCAATCAACGCTATATTATCCATTTATTTTTTTTCTTTTTAAAATTTAATTATTACCAATGATTTTTTTATTTCAGTGTAAGGAATTTCTTTCTCTTCCTCCACATCCACTTTCCCTTTACCTATTTCTTTAGGTTTCCTGTAACGCAGGATGAGCGTGATCTTTTCATCATCCACCCTGGCAAGCTCTCCTTCAATTTTAGAAGAATCGTTGAGTAAAACTTCAATTTCTCTTCCTATGTTTTTCTGATATTGCCTCGGTATAGCCAAAGGCTCACTTAATCCCGCAGACATTACCTGAAGACTGAAATCATGTTCCTCACGGTCCATATTAAATTCTATGGCTCTGCTTGCATCCAGACAATCCTGAAGGGAAACCCCATGGTCTCCATCCAGAATCACGGTAACATCATCCCCGGCAGAAATCTTAAGATCAATAAGAAACAGATCTTCTCTGTTTTCAAGGAATTCGTTTAATAATTCTTCAATTCTTTTTCTAAACTCCATATAGTACTATAATGATGATTTACTGTACGAAAAAAGGCTTTCTTCCGAAGGCCTTCCCATTTTTTTCCGTAAATCCAATGCAAATATACGCATTTTTTATAAAAAAGCAAAATATCTTATTATCAGATCAATAAGTTAAGTTTTGTTTATTCAAATTTAAGGATGTATGAAAGTATTTTTATTACTTTTGTCACTGGATTTTTAAAAACAATACATTTTGAATATAACGATTGTAGGAACAGGTTATGTAGGATTAGTCACCGGGACTACTCTTGCCGAGCTTGGCAATTCAGTATACTGTGTTGATATTGATGAAAAGAAAGTAGAGGGTATGAAAAACGGCATTGTTCCCATTTATGAGCCGAACCTCGAAGAAATGTTCCTGAGAAATATTCAGGCAGAGAGACTATTCTTTACAACAGATCTAAAGAAAGCTCTTGACAAAAGTGAAGTCGTTTACCTCGCATTGCCCACTCCTCCCGGAGAGGATGGTTCTGCAGATCTTTCTTATGTACTTCGCGTAGCCCATGACATCGGTGAAATGATGACGGATTATAAAGTCATTGTGAATAAAAGTACAGTTCCTGTAGGAACGGCTGACCGGGTAAGAGAAGTCATCGCTTCAAAAACCGACATCCCATTTGACGTGGTTTCAAACCCTGAATTTTTACGTGAAGGGTTTGCTGTAGAGGATTCCATGAATCCCTCTAGAGTGGTTGTGGGGGCAAGTTCGGAGAAGGCTAAAAATATAATGGCAACAATTTATCAGCCATTTACCAATACGGGGATTCCGATTATTTTCATGGATGAAAAATCTTCCGAGCTCACCAAATACGCCGCTAATTCATTTCTGGCAGTAAAGATCACCTTTATGAACGAAATTGCCAATTATTGTGAAAAAGTAGGCGCTGATGTGGATAAAGTAAGATTGGGGATGGGAAGTGATGACCGGATTGGACATCGTTTCCTTTTTCCTGGAATCGGATACGGCGGAAGCTGTTTTCCCAAAGACGTTAAGGCACTGATCAATTCTGGCAAACAGGATGACTTTGAATTTCAGATTTTAAAGGCCACCGAAAATGTAAATTCCCATCAGAAAGTGATCCTAGTATCTGAAATTGAAAATTATTTCGGCGGAAGTATTGAAGGAAAAACCATTGCTATATGGGGGCTGGCTTTTAAAGCCAATACCGATGACATCCGTGAGGCATCCTCATTGGACAATATAAGACTTCTACTGGAAAAGGGAGCCCGCATCGTAGCTTATGATGCTGTAGCCGAAAATAATGTCAGGAAAATCCTGGGCGATAAAATACAGTATGCTAAAAGCATGTATGAAGCTCTGGATGGCGCGGATGCTCTTCTTATTGCTACGGAATGGTCTGAATTTAAAAATCCTAACTTTGAGCTAATGGCTAAAAGGATGAACAGTAAAACGATATTCGACGGCAGAAATATGTATCCTCTGGATATTCCTGCACAGAATGGATTTTATTATAAAAGTATAGGCAGAAAAACGATTGTAAATTAATCAGATGAAAAATATTATTATAACCGGAGGTGCCGGATTCATAGGATCTCATGTGGTAAGGGAGTTTGTAAGGAATAATCCTGATGTTAAAATTATTAATCTTGATGCGCTTACTTATGCCGGTAATCTTGAAAATCTGAAGGATATTGAAAATGAGCCTAATTATGTTTTTGAAAAGGCAGATATCACAATACCTGAAGAATTAAGAGCCGTATTTGAAAAATATAATCCTGATGCAGTAGTCCACCTTGCTGCAGAAAGCCATGTAGACCGGAGCATAACCAATCCTATGGCATTTATCAATACTAATGTAAATGGTACAGCCAACCTATTGAACCTTTGCAAAGAGTTCTGGACACTGAACCCGGATCATACCCACGGAAGATTTCCTGAAGAAAAGAGAACCAATCTCTTCTACCATGTTTCTACAGATGAAGTATACGGAAGTTTGGGTGAAACCGGTTTCTTTTTGGAGACTACGGCATATGATCCACAATCCCCGTATTCTGCATCAAAGGCGGCTTCGGATCATCTGGTAAGAGCCTATGGCAATACGTACGGAATGCCTTTTATCATTTCAAACTGTTCAAATAATTACGGGCCAAACCACTTCCCTGAAAAGCTGATTCCGCTTTGTATCTCCAATATTATTAACGAAAGACCTCTACCCATTTATGGTGACGGTAAATATACGAGAGACTGGCTGTTCGTAATCGATCATGCAAGAGCGATCCATCAGATTTTTAATGAATCTAAAACAGGCGAAACCTATAATATCGGTGGTTTTAATGAATGGCAGAATATAGATCTCGTTAAGGAACTGATTAAACAAATGGATGCAAAGCTTGGCAGACCGGAAGGATATTCAGAAAAGCTGATTGCATTTGTAAAGGACAGACCGGGACACGACAAACGCTACGCTATTGATGCCAACAAGCTGAACAAAGACCTAGGATGGAAGCCTTCTGTAACTTTTGAGGAAGGATTAGGAAAAACCATAGACTGGTACCTGGAGAACCAGGAATGGCTGGAGCATGTGACCAGCGGTGACTACCAGAAATATTATGAAAACCAATACCACTAAATAAACACACAAGGATGAAAGGTATAATTTTAGCCGGAGGTTCCGGAACCCGACTGTACCCTCTTACCATAGCCGTAAGCAAACAGCTGATGCCTATTTATGACAAGCCGATGATCTATTATCCGCTTTCAACGTTATTACTGGCGGGCATCAAGGATATTCTGATCATTACCACACCTCACGATCAGGAGGGTTTTGTAAAGCTGTTGGGCGATGGTTCTCAGATCGGCTGCCATATAGAATATGTAGTTCAGCCCAGCCCGGACGGATTAGCACAGGCTTTTATCCTGGGTGAGCAGTTTATCGGAAACGATGCCGCTGCTCTTGTCTTGGGTGACAATATCTTTTATGGTTCTGAAATGGGCACATTGCTTAAAAACAAGACCAATCCGGACGGCGGTGTTGTTTTTGCCTACCATGTTTCAGACCCTGAACGGTATGGTGTAGTTGAATTTGATGAAGATCATAAAGCGGTTTCCATAGAAGAGAAGCCTACAACTCCAAAATCAAACTACGCGGTACCAGGCCTATATTTTTATGATAATGAAGTAGTTAACATAGCCAAAAACATTCAACCTTCTGCGAGAGGTGAGCTTGAAATTACAGACGTAAACAATGTATATCTGAAAAAAGGCAAGCTGGAAGTAGGCGTTCTGGACAGAGGAACTGCCTGGCTGGATACAGGCACTTTTGATTCCCTGAATGATGCTTCTGAATTTGTACGGGTCATCGAAAAAAGGCAGGGATTCAAGATTGGATGTATCGAAGAAATTGCCTTCAGGAATAAATTTATTAATGAAGAAAAACTGCTTGAAACTGCTGTAAAATATGGCAAAAGCGGGTATGGCGAGTACCTTAAACAACTGGTTTACAAATAATTTAACTATACAATCATTGACCTTATGGCTAATGATTTTTGTTTATAGCAGCAAAATCAATATATTAGTTGTTAGCTTCTTATTTTATGTGGACAGTATTTAATAATAGACTAACCATGGATAAATTAGATCGTACAAATTTGAATTAAACTTAACACAAATGAATGAACCACAACAAAAGTGGACCGAAACTATTGAGACCCACCATTCTTTATTAGATCTGAAACTCAAAGAAGTCTGGCGGTATAAAGATCTGATCTACATGTTTGTAAAGAGAGACTTTATATCAAGCTTTAAGCAGACGATTTTAGGGCCAATTTGGTTTTTTGTTAATCCTATTTTAACGACAATTGTTTATCTTATTGTTTTTGGAAAAATCGCAAATCTTTCTACGGACGGAACTCCGCCAATCCTTTTTTATCTTGCAGGCGTGACGCTTTGGAATTATTTCTCATCCTGTCTATTAGGAACCTCTTCTACATTCGTAGGAAACGCGAATATGTTCGGCAAAGTATATTTCCCAAGGCTGGTAACGCCTATATCTATTGTCATTTCTAATCTTATGCGCTTAGGAGTGCAATTTTTACTTTTTATTCTCGGCTGGTTATATTATTTTTCAAAAGGAGAAGTTAAACCCAATATATGGATATTGGCCACTCCTTTTTTAATATTCTTAATGGCAGTCTTCGCTTTAGGAGTAGGGATGATCTTTTCATCGCTTACTACAAAATATAAAGATCTAACGATGCTTCTTGGATTCGGAGTAAGTTTATATATGTATGCAACACCGGTAATATATCCTACATCAGCTTTACCTGGCATTTTCAGAAAACTTTCATTTTACAATCCTCTCACGGGTATCTTCGAATGTTTTAAATACGCTTGGTTTGGTGCAGGTGATTTCTCTCCGTTGATGCTGGGCATCAGTTCAGCTATCATCTTTTTGCTATTCATGGTAGGTATCGTAATCTTCAATAAGATTGAAAAATCTTTTATGGATACTGTTTAAAAATTTATATAATCCTCTAAAAATACAATATGCTGGCTTTAAAAGCAGAAAATATATCCAAACAATACCGTCTAGGCCAGGTCGGAACAGGAACTTTATCCCATGACCTTAACAGGTTCTGGTATAAAATCAGAGGAAAAGAAGATCCTTATCTGAAAATTGGCGAAGCAAATGACAGAACCCAAAAAGGAACTTCAGAATATGTGTGGTCGCTCCGTGATATCAATTTTGAAATTCGGCAAGGTGATGCTGTCGGAATTATCGGAAGAAACGGAGCCGGAAAGTCTACACTTCTTAAACTTTTGAGTAAAGTAACAAAGCCAACTACCGGAAAGATTTACACCAATGGAAGAATTGCATCTTTGCTGGAAGTAGGAACGGGTTTTCATCCTGAAATGACAGGCCGTGAAAATGTATTTTTAAATGGTGCAATTCTGGGAATGACGCGTAAAGAAATTGCCAGAAAATTTGATGAAATTGTAGCCTTTTCCGGTGTAGAAAGATACATTGACACCCCTGTAAAAAGATATTCCTCAGGAATGTATGTACGTCTGGCATTTGCCGTAGCAGCTCACCTTGAATCCGAAATCCTTATTGTGGATGAGGTTCTGGCAGTAGGTGATGCTGAGTTCCAGAAAAAATGTCTGGGAAAAATGGGAGACGTTACTAAGGGAGAAGGAAGGACAATTCTTTTTGTAAGCCATAATATGACAGCCATAAAAGAACTATGCAATACAGGTATCTTGCTTAATCAGGGGCAATTAACGTACAGCGGAAATATTTTGGATACTATAGTAGAATATCAGAAAAATTCTGAGATCCTGAGCAGATACATGCATGAGGGTCCTATAGAAACAGCAATGGGTAATGAAAATATAAGAATACTGGAATTTTCTGCTGTCCCAACCCGTGGAAAATTAATAGACATTGAATCCGGAATATCAGTAAGATTAAGATTTATGAATTACAGGGCCGGAATAAACTTAGACGCCACATTTGAGCTCAGAACTTATGAAGAAGTCCCTGTATTTCATACGGGAACACTAATCACAACAGATAATGATTCTGAAGCTAAAGAATACTGTGTAGAATTTGAGCTTCCTAAACATTTCCTGAATGCAGGAAATTATTATTTTAAATTAATTTTCGGCGAAGACCAGCGGATACCCTTATATGTTGTGCCTAATATCATTGGCTTTGAAGTAGAAAATGTAAAGCTTGGTAAAAACATTAGTATTCTACCAGGCATTATCAGGCCGGATCTGGATTTTAAAGTGTTTTAATATGATTTCAAGAATAATTAATCTTCCAAAAATTTAGCTGATTATCGAAAAGATTAACAAAGTGGTATTAAACTAACCGATAACTCCTGTTATGACAAATGACAACGTTCAGAGAATTATTGATTGTTTAAACCAACTTCAATAATTTTTAAGCTCAGTTCTCCATACCTAGTTAAAAAGTTATATGGAAAAAAATATCGATAAAAATATACATTCTAATAAGATTTATTTCGAATCCTCTGTCGTTACAGCCCAACGTTTATTTGATGAAGGCTTGTATGAAGACTGTATAAATTTTATTGAAAAAACAGCTTCTTTCGGTTGGTTTAACTTTTCGGGGTATTATAAGAGTGAATCTTTGGAAATACTACTGTCTGAAATTCAGAAAAAAATTATCGTCAGCCCACCTCTTCACAAAAAAAAGAGTAAAACGGGTAAAATATTACAAATCTGTTCAAAAGTTTATACTTCAGGTGGACACTCAAAGCTTTTGTATAACTGGATAAAGAATGACAATACTAAAAAGCACACTATTCTAAGTACCAGACTTTCTGAGGAAGAACTTAAAGCTGTCAGCGAGTTTTATATTGATTCTCCTTCAAACTTATTACAAATCAGTGTGAAATCCTCTTCAAAAATAGAATCAATACACCTTCTAAATGAGCAACCGCTAAATGAATATGACATGATTGTTCTTCATGTCCATCCAGATGAAGTAATTACAAATATTGTATTATCTCAAAAATACATACAAACACCTGTATTTTTTGTTAATCATGCCGACCATGTTTTCTGGCTCGGAACTTCTATTTCAGATATCATTTTACAAATCCGGGAATCCAATATACCTCTTGATATGGAAAGGAGAGGAATTTCATTGGAGAGACAGTTTTTTTTTCCTATACCGGTAGAAAATACCTTTAATATCGAAGAATGTAAAGAAAATACTGGTAAATTCATTCAGCTATTAAGCACCGGAACTGCATATAAATATAATCCTAATGATTCTCATAACTTTCTTAGAGAAGCATATAAGATTGTAGAAGAGAATCCTGAAGTCATATTCAATATTGTAGGAATCGATCAAGATTCTGAGTATGCTGCAAAGTACAAACATGCCAGAATTGTTTTACATGGAATTTTGCCAGCTTCACAATTAGCTGAAATTGAAAAAAGAGCGGATATTTACGTGGAGGGTTTTCCAATGGCGTCTTTTACGGCACTGTTGCAGACCGCATTGCGTAAAGTACCGTTTGTTCTTCATTACCGACCTTTACCTTTATTTAAGCTTTTTAATGACAATAAAGATCACCATGTAATTTATCCTGAAAATCTTGAAGAATGGCATAATGAAGTAAATAAACTTATTCATGATAAAAATTACAGGAAAGAGGTAAGTGATATACAATATCAATATATTCTAAATAATTTCAGCCTGCAGGTCTGGAAATCCCGGGTTCAGAAATTATATGATACTGCAAATAATATAGCTCATCGTATTTGGTCATCTAGTTCAGATAGATATTATGACGGGGATAATGAAAAATTGCTGGTGACTATTGATCGGAGAACATTTTCTCATTACAGCTTTACAGAAAGAATGTCATTAAAGGGAAAATATTTCGTATATAAAACATCCAGGTTTAAAAATAAAAATATACATTATTTTTCAAGTAAAAAGCAACTGTTAAACTACTTTTTGAAAAAATAATGGATACTGATATCACTATTAAGCGCAGTAATAACGAAACTCAACATAAGTTGGCCCTCGTTATCCCATATTATAAAATAGATTTCTTTGAAAAGACAATTCAGTCTGTTGCATCACAAAGCAATAGGGATTTTGCACTCTACATCGGAAACGATGCCAGCCCCGATGATCCTCTTCCCGTTATAGAAAAATATTTTTCTCCGGAAGACTACCAATATTTCAATTATACAGATAATTTAGGAGGCAAGAACCTGGCTCTACAATGGGAAAGAATACTGGATCATGTGAAAGAAGACTGGTTTCAGATTTTAGGTGATGATGATATGATCGCTGAAAATTTCGTAGAAGAGTTTTATAAAGCTGTTCCGGAATCTGAAACAAACAATATCAGCGTACTGAAATTTGTTTATGATTGGATCGATGAAAATGACCAAGATATGGAAACTTTTGACTATAGAGTGAAACATTTGAATCCTATAGATTTTACAATACAAAAATACAGGGGACTGGTAAGAAGCAGCCTATCGGAGAATATATTCCGTACGAAAATGTATCATAAGCATCGCTTTGAAAAAATCCCTCTTGCCTGGGGAAGTGATGACCTTGCCTTACTTGCGTTTTCCGGCTATCGAGATATCCTGTATATTAGGAGCTCTAAAGTTAAAGTGCGTATTTCAAATAACAGTATTTCAGGCACCGAAACAATGGATGGACAAAAAAGCTATGCTTATAATATTTTCAGGGAAAAATTAATTACCCGACATTCAAAACATTTTCCAGATCTTTTCATGGAGCAGGTTATTACAGACTATCTGAGTTACTGCCACATGAATAAGCATCAGGCCAATTATGGTGTTGCACTCTATTATCTGAAACATTTTCATATAAAGAGTTTTCTCAAAAATATCAAAAAAATATACTATATAAATAAAATTTATACCACAACACTGAGATAAATTATAAGCGTGACCAACAAATTAACTCAACTTTAAGGCTGATAGTTTTTTAATATCTTTGCTCTTTAAAACACAATATGCTTTCACCACAGATTTCCATCATCGTCCCATGCTACAACCAGGCACAATACCTGGATGAATGCCTGCAGTCTGTGGCATCCCAGACTTTCAGGGACTGGGAATGTCTTATTATTGATGATGGCTCACCGGACTATACTGCTGAAGTTGCAAAAAAGTGGATAGAAAGTGATTCCAGGTTTACCTATTACAAAAAAGAAAACGGAGGAGTTGCCTCAGCAAGAAATTTCGGATTGGAAAAAGTGAGCGGTAAATGGATTCTGCCGCTTGACGGAGATGATAAGATTAATGAAAACTATCTATCCTATGCCTTGGAGAAACTCCGGGAAGGCTATGATCTGGTCTATTGCCATGCAGACTATTTCGGAACCAGGAATGAACCTTTCATCTTACTTGATTATACTTTTGAGAATTTACTAAAATATAATGTGATTTTCTGCTCAGCCCTTTTCAGCAGGGAAAAACTGAATGATATACGATATGATGAAAATATGATTCACGGGCTGGAAGACTGGGAATTCTGGATTTCCTATCTCTCTCAGCCGGATATGAAAGTGTATCGTTTAGAAGAGACACTTTTTTATTACCGGATCAAAGATATTTCCAGAAATGAAAATATCAAAAATGATTCGGAAAAGATGGATGAGGCCAAGAAATACATTCTGGAGAAACACAGCAAAACCTATGTTGGAATTTTCGGAGACTATTTTCATCTGATATGGAAAGTCTCCGCGCTTGAAAGAGAAAACAATTATTACAACAGGATCATCAGTAGTAAGAAATATAAAATAATCAACAGGGTGATCAATTTCATCCACAAAATACAACCATAATTCCTTCCTAAGCCAGACATAAAGATGAACCCGTTAGTTTCCGTTATCATTCCCAATTACAATCATGCCCGTTTTCTGCCCCAAAGGCTGAAAAGCGTATTTGAGCAGACTTATGATAACTTCGAAGTCATTCTGCTGGATGACCATTCGACTGACGAAAGCAGCAGGATACTGCAGGGTTATGCTGACCATCCAAAAATATCCCATATCATTTTTAACGACAAAAACTCGGGAAGCCCGTTTGCACAGTGGGAAAAGGGAATCTGCCTGGCCAAAGGAGACTATATATGGATTGCAGAAAGTGACGATTTCGCTGAGATTAATTTCCTTGAAACACTGATGCCTTTATTCTTTGAAAAAGAAAATGTTGGCCTGGTTTACAGCCGATCGAATAATGTTGATGAAAACGGTCAGTTCTATGACATCTTCTGGCCGGACAGCCTGGATGAAAAGAGGTGGAAGTCTTCGCATTACAATGAAGGCATAGATGAAATACGCAATTTTCTGAAGTTCAGGAACACGATTCCTAACGCAAGTGCCTGTATTTTCAGGAAACAGGATTTTGATTTTTCAAAAATGAAAACCATGTTTTATTCCGGTGACTGGCTCTTCTGGACGATGATCCTGTTGACAAGCAATATCTACTTCTGTAGCGATGTGCTCAATCACTTCAGATTCCATGATAAAACCACTAGAAGCCTGAAGTCTGCTACAAATGCCAAATATCAGGAATACCTGTATGTCCTTTCTTTTATTTATCAAAACCTCAACGAAAAGCTGGGTTATGAAAGAAATCATTTCTGGATCTATTATGAACTCCGGAAACAGTCGGTATCGCCTGTCTTTTTGTTCAGGAAAGCCCGGCCGTTCTTTTATGCTTATTCATATTTCAGGTATAAATTATTGAAATACCAGATAAGAACAAAAATTTTACACAGATGAAGCATCCCAAAGCCTTTTGTACAATCATTACCAACAGCTATTTTTCCTGGGCACTGGCATTATATGAATCCCTGGCAGAATTTGACCGTGATATTATTCTGTATGTCGCAATTGTTGATCATGCTATAGAGGACCATTCATCCAAGACAATAGGGAAAAATGTAAATATATTGACCCTGAACGATTTCAGTGGGGTACAATTTGCAGAGGAGATTATTCATCAATACAAAGATAACCTCAACGTCCTGAGATGGGCCCTGAAGCCAGTATTGATATCAAAATGTCTTGAGTTCAGTGAAAAAGTCATCTTTACGGATGCCGATATCTACTTCTTTAATGCATACCAGTTTTTATTTGATTATTTAGATACTTCCCATATCCTCCTTACTCCGCATTGGCGACCTCTGACACCCGGCGAAAACCCGGCGGAGTTCAATGCTACATTCAAACATGGAATCTTTAATGCAGGATTTATTGGGGCTAACGCACAGGGCAAAAAGGCATTGGAATACTGGGCAGAAAACTGTTATATTTTCTGCGGTGATAATCCTGAAGTCGGGCTTTATCATGATCAGGTCTACCTGAATCTTATCCCTGTTTACTTTGAAAAAGTGATGATTGTCAGGCATCTCGGGTGCAATATCGCAAGCTGGAACATTGATTTTTGCAGGAGAACAAAGGATGCAGATAATGATAAGGTGAAAATTAATGGCACTTTCCCTGTTGTATTCATCCATTTTACTAATGTTACGATTGATAAAATTTTAAAGGGAGAAGACCATTTGCTGAGGCCCCATCTTGAAAAATTTGACAGCAGTCTGGTCAAAAACGGCTTTAAAAGCATCATATCCCGAAGATTAGAGTATTTCGACCGGCTGGCAAAAGAGCAGAATGAATCTCTTCTGGATAAGCAGATCAAAAAGCTGAAACAGATTTACTACAAAATAAGGTATTGAAAGAACAGTTGAAATTTTTATAATACATTTACAGAAAAACAATGCTTCCGCCGGTTAAATATAAAGAAATACTCTGGGGAGACGGAGCGGAGAATTCCGCATCCATCCCAAAGATCATATGGTCATTCTGGGATTATCCCACAGAATCACCCCTGGTAAATGCCTGTGTTCGAAATCTGAAGCGATATCTGCCCGATTTTGAAGTCCATGTTTTGAACAGAGAGTCTGTGAAAAAATTTTTGCCGGATATAGAAATGACTGTCCGGGAAGATATCTCCTTTGTTAATTTTACGGATCTTACCAGACTTACCATACTAGATCATTTTGGGGGATTCTGGATAGATGCCAGCATTATGCTGACTGAAAATCTGGACTGGCTGTACAATTCAAAAGCGCAGACCAATGCTGACCTGATAGGTTTCTACTCTGACCTTGTCACCAATGACTTTGATTACCCTATCCTGGAAACATGGTTTATCGCGACTCCCAAAAACGGCAAGATGATCCATGACTGGCATATGGAGTTCAGAAAATGCTATTACTCACCGGATCCGCATAACTTTTATCCTGAAATCAAACATAATCCCGCAAGAAGGCAGAATATCAAAGAAGATTGGCTGCTGGATTACCTTATTGCTTACCAGGCTGCTATGACGGTTATGCGCAGGTCAAAGGATTACCGCTTATTGATGATTTCAGCGAGTGATATGGCACATTTTTATAATTTCAACTTAAAACTGAAAGGGAAAAATCTTAGTACCTATTTTCTTAAAGGTAATGTACCGAAGCATTACCCAAAGATGATAAAGTTTGAAAAAAACGGAAGAAATATTATAGATGAGGATATTGCCTACGGGAGATACCACCGGAAATCTTTCTTATTTTCTATTGCAAAAGAACAGAATTATTATCTCCAAAAACTAAAAAGAAAAAAAACTTACGCTATATTTATCGCACGAAACCTGATGAAACGGTTCTTGCCTAAAGCTAACTCACACAACAAATGATTATAGGAAACGGACTTATTGCCAACTCATTACAACATATCGACACTGAAGACCATCTCTTTTTTGCTTCAGGCGTTTCCAATTCACTGGAAACAAGGTGCTCAGAATTTGACAGAGAATTCTCCCTTCTCAGAAACAGCCTTGAATCTAATCCAGGAAGCAAATTATTTTATTTTTCCACCCTCAGTATTCATGATCAATCCAAACAGGACAGTCAATATATTTTACATAAACTGAATCTTGAAGACTATATCAGGAAAAATGCAGCAAGATATGTCATTTTAAGAATAGGAAATATTGTAGGAAAGGGGGGCAATCCGAATACTCTTTTCAATTTTCTTAAAAATCAAATCAAAACCAGCACTAAGTTTAACCTTCACAGCAAGGCAAGAAGGCTTTTGCTGGACATTGATGATATCCCGTGGTTTATCAGCAGCCGTTGCTCAGACATCCATAATGAAACCATTAATTTTGCCTATCCCTATTATTATGATTTAAAAGAAATTGTACATGTTATACAGGAACATATCCGTACAGAAGCAGATTATGCTGAGTCTGATGAGGGTGACTTTTACAGAGTGGATTTTACGGAAACAGTCACTGCATTTTTCACAGAGACCTCACCTGAAAAGTACCTGAAAATGCTCGCAGAAAAATACATTTAAAAAATGATGCAGAAAGTCCATATCATTATTGTTACCTATAACGCCATGAAATGGGTAGAACAATGCTTTGGCAGCCTGAGGATATCTTCCGTGCAGGTGAACTGTACCGTAGTGGATAACGGATCTTCTGACGGCACTCAGGAATATATCAGTAAAAAATTTCCGGAAGTGGAATTGATCCGGTCAGAAAAGAACCTTGGGTTTGGCAAAGCGAATAATATCGGTATTGAAAAAGCTTATGCATCCGGAGCAGAATTCTTTTACCTGATGAATCAGGATGCCTGGCTGTATGAAGACAGCCTCGAAAATCTTCTTGCTGTGTATCACAGCCATCCGAATAAACATGAAATAGGAATACTGAGCCCTATGCACATAGACGGAAGCGAAAGAAAACTGGACATCTTCCTGGATAAATATATTGCTACCAATTACGAACATACCCGCCTGATATCAGATCTGTATTTCCAGGATCTGAAACCTTATTATGAGCTGAAGTTCATCAATGCTGCACATTGGTTACTGCCTAAGAGCACCATTGAAACTGTAGGAGGCTTCAATCCATACTTTTTCCATTACGGCGAAGATGCAGAATATGCCAACCGTGTTACCTATCATGGAAAAAAAACTCTATTGGTGCCGGGAAGTAAGGTAGTGCATGATGGTAAACAATTTTTAAACAAGGTTGATTATTCTGTTTATGAAGATCTGGGAGTGGAAATCAATATTATGAATCCCAACCTCGACAATTCTTTTCAGCAGGAAAAAAAAGCTCTTCAACAAAGCATGGTCAAAAGCATGGTATTACGTAAGTTTGATGATTATAAAAAACTATTGCGGAAATACAGAAAAATTTCAAAAGAAGAAGATAGGTTTAAGGTGATACGTGACCAGGTCAGTCAGAAGAAGCCTACATTTTTAAATATTTAAAGCATAAAAACACAAAGATATATGTCTATCCTAAGAAGATTAAAAATTTTATCTCATTCAGGTTCAAAATATTACTGCCCTTTCTGCGGGTACCGCGCAAGAGACTGGGAAACCGTGGGGCATGACCTTCCGGTACTTAAAGAGAAGCAGGTTGTAGGAGGCGGCAGAAGAGCAGCAGGATGTTACCAATGCCACTCCAGAGACCGCGAAAGACTTCTGTATGCCTATTTCATGGAAGAGCTGAAAATTGCTGACAGGAAGGATGTTTCAATTCTGCATATTGCTCCGGAACAGAAACTCTCGAGGCTTTTTCTAAAACAGAATTTCAGAGAATATGTTTGCGGAGACCTTTTTACGAAGGGATATGAATACCCGGATTATGTACAAAATATGAATGTATTAAACATACAATATCCCGATAATCATTTCGATATAGCTATCTGCAATCACGTACTGGAACATATTCCGGAAGATACAAAAGCCATGTCTGAACTCTTCAGGGTTCTGAAGCCTGGCGGAAAAGCAGTACTGCAGGTTCCGATTTCTAAAAACAGCATGCAAACCGTTGAAGATTTTACCATCACAGACCGGGCTCAGCGTGAAGCATTGTTCGGGCAGTTTGATCATGTAAGAATTTACGGGCAGGATTATGAGAAGAGGCTTCAAAGTACAGGCTTTACTGTAAAACGGATCAACATTTCCGGAAAATACACGAGCATGGGCCTTAATCCAGATGAAGATATTTTTGTATGTGAAAAACATTAACACCTAGTATTGAAACCATATGTGCGGAATAGCAGGAATTATTGCAAAAAACTCAGGAAGCTACCAACATCCTCTTCAGCAGATGACGGATGCCATTGCGCATAGGGGACCAGATTCAGCGCATTTTGAATTTTATCCGAATGCAGCGTTGGGACACCGCCGGCTTTCCATTATAGATTTATCAGACAACGGTAAACAGCCGATGTTCTCATCTACCGGAAATGAATGCATTGTTTTAAACGGTGAGATTTATGGCTATAAAAATATTAAAAGCCAATATCCGGAATATTCCTACCGAGGAACCTCAGATACTGAGGTGATTCTTGCCATGTACCAAAGAAAAAAGGAAAACCTGATCCACGATCTTCCGGGAATGTTTGCCTTCGCTTTATGGGATGAAGAAAAGCAGCAGCTGTTTTGTGCCCGGGACCGTTTTGGTGAGAAGCCGTTTTATTATGCCATAGGTCCTGACAATGAGTTCATTTTCGCCTCTGAAATCAAGGCGTTGCTTGCATCCGGACTGATCCGGCCACAGGTTAATCACGAAGCACTCTCCCATTACCTGCAATATGGCTATGTAAGTACTTACCAAAGCATTTACAGCAATATTTTCACTCTTCCTCCGGCTCATCAGCTGATCTGGAAGGATGGAAAAGTGTTGGTATCAAGATATTACAGCCTACCGGCAGATGACATGCGCATCAGCCTTTCAGAGGCTAAAGAGGAATTCGTTCATCTGCTTAAAAATGCCATTAAAAAGCAACTGGTCGCCGATGTAGAAATTGGCAGTTTCCTAAGCGGAGGACTCGACTCTTCTTCTGTAGTGGCGCTGATTCATGAATTTTTGCCGCATCAGACAACCATAAGTTTCGGATATGATAATGAAAGCAATGAACTGCATTACGCAAAAGGTATAGCAGAACGTTATAGGACAAAACATATTGAGATCCATGAAAAAAAACAAAGCCTGGTTCAGTCGCTGCTGAATGTATCTCCTTTCCTTGATGAGCCTTTTGCAGACAGGTCTTATCTTCCGCATTTTGAAATATGCAGGGCTGCCGTAAAAAATTTAAAAGTTGTGCTTTCCGGTGATGCGGGTGACGAGCTTTTCGGTGGCTACAGTTTCTACACTGTGGAAAATATGATGAAGAATCATTTCACGTACCAGAATATCATTGCAAAATTTGGCCTGTCTTTATATGGAAAAGTAAAAGAACTGTCTTTCGTTTCTCAGCAGAATCTGAAATATAACTCTGTTCTTGACTTTCATCAGAATCATGTGCGCAATTTCTTTTCACATGAAGAACAATCGGCGCTGGGTGTACAGAGAGATTACCACCAGCCTTACAGTTTCAGCCCGGACCAGGATTCCCTGAATGATATTATGCGCATTGACCTTGAAAAATTTGTTCCTGGAAACATGCTGGTAAAGTCAGACCGGATGGCGATGGCTAACTCCCTCGAAGTGAGGACACCATTCCTGGATAAGGATTTCGCTGAATTTTGCATTCAGCTGCCACAGCAGCTGAAACTTGATGCAGAGAATGACAAAATTATCCTGCGTGAAGCGATGAATTCCTATTGGACGGAGCAGATAAAAAACCGGAGTAAACAGGGTTTCGGATCTATCATAGAAGACTGGTTCGCAGAAGATGAACTCATTGCATTTTCAGACAGCCTTTTAAGAGATCCCCAGCAGAAAATTTTTAAACTGATTGATTTTAAAGAATCCCAAAAACATTTAAATAAGGATATGAAACACTGGAACCTATTCCAGCTGGCACTCTGGGCAGAAAACAATAAAATCCATCTGTAAATATGGCATTCAAAGAACGGCTCTCTTCAAGCTTTTACTACTATCAGTGGGTCTTGCAAACCAGGAAATTGAGGCAGGCATTTCCCAGGTATAAAGTCATGTCCATAGAGGAGTCCATCAGTGCAATCATCAGAAACAGGAAATCGGCGAGCAGATTCGGTGATGGGGAGTTCAGACTCCTGTTTCCGGAACATTATCTTGAATTCCAAGAAAATAGTGAAGAGATCCGTATGAAACTTAAAGAGGTATTGGCCGGTAATCTAAGCAATCACATCATATGCCTTCCCGAGCAGTTCTGCACATTCCGTAAATTTGATATCAGTACAAAATACTGGTGGAAAAAATTCATCAATCATTATGGAAGCAGAATAAGTCCTTTTCTGGATCCTCATAAAACTTATGGGAATTCATTTATAAGCAGGTTCTATATTGGATTTAAGAATAAATCTGAAAACCGGGGTAAGAAAAACAGTTGGGAACCTGAAAAAAATCTGGAATGATCAGGATATTCTGATCATAGAGGGAAGATACTCCAGATTGGGGGTTGGAAATGACCTGTTTAGTAATGCAAAATCTATCGAGCGGATCCTGTGTCCCGAAAAGAACGCTTTCCGCGTTTACGAAGAGATCTACGAGGCAGCCCAACGGTATGGACAAAATAAGCTGATCCTGGCAGCACTTGGCCCTACCGCGACCATTCTGTGTTACGACCTTGCCAAAGCAGGCCTCTGGGCCGTTGACATAGGACATATTGATATAGAATATATGTGGTTCCTGAGAAAAGCAACTGAGAAGATTTCCATACCGGGACGTTACGTTAATGAAGCAGAGCAGCAGGAATCATTTGATATCCCACAGAAATATGCAGAAGGCTATATCAAGAGTATCATACTACAAATTCCCGGATCAGCATGAATATATCAGTTATCATTCCAGTATATAATGCTTCTTCATTCCTTGAAAAAGCAGTTCATTCTGCCCTACAGTTTAATGAGGTTAAAGAAGTTATTTTGGCAGAAGATAAGTCTCAGGACAACTCACTGGAAATATGCAACAGGCTCGCTTCTGAAAATGCTAAAGTGAAAGTGTTCCAGCATCCCGACCATGAAAATCACGGAGCCGGAGCAACAAGAAATTTAGGCATAGAAAAAGCAGGAAGTGAATTCATCGCCTTTTTGGATGCTGATGACCATTACCTTCCCAACCGTTTTGATGCTGAACGGCAACTACTCGCAGACTCCCTGACGGAGGGTGTTTTCGGTGCCGTAGGCGTAGCGTTTCTTTCTAGGAAAGGACAGGAGGAATTTCAGAATAAATTTAAGAATGTTTCGCTTACTACGGTTCATTTTCCTGCAGAAGGCAGAGAGGTTTTCAGAGGACTTTTAGGATTAACACCGAAAACCTTCGGTACATTTTTTCACCTGAACGGTTTAACGGTAAGGAAATCATCCCTTATCAAAAATAATCTTTATTTTAATCCGCTTCTCCGTGTTCATCAGGATTCGGATTTCATTGTACGATTGGCTTACCATTGCCATCTGAAATCAGGAATTATCGACAAGGCCGTTGCAATAAGGGGTGTTCATGACGATAACAGAATTACAAAAATAAAATTGTACTCTACCAGCTTTTACAAAAATAATTTTCTGCTTCACCAGTCACTCTATCACTGGAGCAGGGAACAGCCATTGGATCAGGACTGTATGCAGGCTATAAAACTAAATTACCTCAGCTTCAAAATAGCCAACCAGAAAGGACTGCATAAATGGATGTCCTATTTTGCCGCTGCTGTATTCAATCCGCTTATATTAAAGACCAGATACCGTTTTCATGCTTTAACCAGACATCATAATGCTTAGAATATTCAATAGGATAAAAACCCTTGTTAGTGATGCAGCCGCATTTGCGAGGGCATGGTTGTATATACCGCCTAAAAATACAAACGCTTTGCTTATCACCTGTCCTAATCCGAACCTGTATCATCGCTTTTTTTACCTTCTGGTCAAAATGTATAAACTTTCAGGCTATAGCATCTATTATCCTATGGATTTTGCCAAGTTCAGAAACCTCAGGAATAAAGACCGGTATTTGGGATTAATGGTGAGAGAGAAGCACTTTTTGAGCATCCGGAAAAAAAATATGCCAGATCATGTCGTCGAGCTTACACAGGATATGCTGAGCCCTGATTATTTTAAATCCTATTTTGCATTAAAAAACAGGGAAGAGAATGTTTTTCATGTGCCTATGAGCTTCCATCCTTTCATGTATCACAAAGGACTGTGGAGCCAGGAAATTGATACCGGCAAAAAACGTCTCAACGCAGTCTTCTGCTACGGGAATTTTGATCCTAAAGCTTATCTGGCCATTAAAAAAACAACCTTTTCCGTTGCAACACGGATTGACCTGCTGAATTTCTTCAGGAAACAGAAATCTTTCGTTTCTATTACAGGCAAAAAAGACATTACAGATTCTGGGGATTTCCTTGATAGGAAATATGTTTTTGCCATTAAAGACCAATATCAGATTCCTATGGAAGAGGTAAGAGAATTGCTCTCCTACTTCAATTTTTATCTCTGCTGTCCCGGTGTGGTGATGCCTCTGTGCCATAATGTGATCGAAGCCATGTCCGTAGGAACTATTCCCCTGATACAGAAGGAATATGCAGAGGTGATGTACCCTCATTTGAAACATGGCATTAATGCCGTCATTTTTGAGCATCTGGATCATTTGAAAGCCATTCTTGCCGATGAAATATTCAATTATTCTGAAAATGAAATTTCTTCTATGAAACGGCATGTACTGGATTACTATAATGACTACCTCAGTCCGGAAGCGGTGGTAAAAAATGTCAATAAAAGCATACAGAACGATCAGTTAATTTATTTACAAGCAGAACACAGAAGCGTAAAATTCAGGCCATGATGAAAATTTCAGTTATTATTCCGGTATATAATGCCGAAAAATATGTAACACAGGCTGTAGAATCGGCCTTGCAGTTCGATGATGTCTGTGAAGTTCTTCTTATAGAAGACCGGTCTCCGGATAATGCACTGGAGGTATGCAGATTACTCGCTTCTAAATATGAAAAAGTACAACTGTTCCAGCATCCGGACAAAGGAAACCATGGTGCAGGCGCTACCCGAAATCTTGGCCTTGAAAAAGCCTCCGGAGATTTGGTCGCATTTCTGGATGCAGATGACTATTACCTGCCGAACCGTTTCGATGCTGAAAGGGAAATCTTCAAAAACAACGAAGTGGAAGGGGTTTATGGTGCTTTGGGTGTCCATTACTATTCAGAACGGGCAAAAGCTCAATATTACAGCATATTTGAAGACCGCCTGACTACTGTATATCAAAAGCATTCGCCTAAAGATGTCTTTGAAGGACAACTCAATATGAAGGGATCATTTGGTCTTATCCACCTTGACACCCTTACGATCAGGAAAGAATCCCTTAAAAAGATGCAAGATTTTTTTAAAGTACATCTAAGGCTTCATCAGGACACGGAATTCCTGTTCCGTCTATCTTATTATCTGGATCTCTATCCGGGAATTCTGGACCAGGCGGTAGCCGTAAGAGGAGTACACGAAGAAAACAGGATCACAAAAGTAGATTCGGGCATTATCAAACCTGCTTCCACAAAAATACTGCTCTGGAAAGAGATTCATGAGTGGGCCATACAAGAACCTTCCATCCCTGAAAATGTAAAGAAACATATTGCCCGGACACACCGCAGTTTCGAAATTGCCAATGCCCCGGCACCCAGAAAATGGCTGATGATAGCAAAAGACCTCATCACAGATTTTCGAGGGATCCGTTCAGGCCTGTACAACATTAACTTCAGAAAAGATCTGTTCTGATGGAAGATCTGCTTTCCCCTGAAAAAAAGAGCAGGATATTAGACTGTATCATTATTCTGGGAACATTAAGTTTCTTTGTGCTGAAAGTCATATACTCATCCGGAGACCTGACTCCCGACAGCATTCAGTATGTCCTTCAGGCAAAGGATTTCTGGAATTATAAAGTGAATTTCCCTTTAGGATACCCTTTAGCGATTAAAACCCTCAGCTATATAACCGGTAGTTTCTTTACCGCTTCAAAAGTAGTGAATATCCTTTCGTACCTGGGGATTGTTCTCTTTTCGTACAGAAAGAAATTTTATTTCCCTCAGACACTGGTTATTTTCTCTTTTTATCCGTTTATGGGATTGTATACTTACAGCCTCTCAGAACCTTTGTATTACTTTTTTAATTACCTGATCATTTATTGTGTATACAGAATAAGTAGGGAAAGGTTCAGTCCAAAATATAGCATTTACCTGGGAATATTGTTTTTCATGCTGGTCTCCGTGCGCTTTTCAGGCATTTTTGTATTTGCTGTTTCTATACTGTTCCTCGCGTTGCTGACATGGAAAAAAAATTATCCTGTACGGTCTTACGTCTACACTGTTGCGGCCGCTTCATTGGGCGTTTTTCTATATTTGCTGATCAACTATATGTACTGTGGTTATACACTGGGAAACAGAAGCCACCTTCATCTGGCCCCGGTAAGCGTTTTTCATGAATTTATTCCTCATTTTGTTATCTCTGTCTTGCATGATTTTAGCCTGTTTAATGCTATCATGCATAAAGGAATTTTATCCCGGATATCTTTTATTCACATCTATACAGGTCTTGGATTGATTATAATTGCATTATTAATAGTATTTAAAAAAAGAAAAAAGCTCAGCAATTTCAATCTCTATTTACTGTTCTCCTTTTGCGGAATACTATTGAGTATTTTCTATAGTTATTATACTACGGTTATAGATGATAATATCCGCATTAAGAGCAATGCTTTCCTTTATCTGGAAATGATTATTGTCTTCAATATCCCCCGGCATGTACTGAACTCTCTGAAAGTTTTTGTCCTTTTGATACTGGGACTGAATAGTTTTACTTTAATAACCCATTACAAAAACACAGCTCATCTTCTTGAGAAATACGATACTTTTATCAAGGATTGTGATCAAAAAAGAGTTCACATACTCTATAAGAATTTTAAAAATAAAAAGGAACGGAATGACGCGGCTGTTCTGTTTTTCAAGATGCGACTGATTGATAAGGGATTTCAAATTGACGAATCCGAATCACCCGCTTCATCTGATTCGGGCTGTAGGATCAATACATCAGAAATCATCCGTATGAATCACTGAATTAATGCTTGCTTTTAGATTTTAATACATTTCGCAAGGGTTTTTCTACCGTTTCATACAAAAGTGCTGAAATCAGGATCAGTACAGGAATATAGATCAGGAAGACAATATCATTACTTAAATTATAGTTTGCCGCAGTACATACGGCTCTTAAAATGTATAAAACAGGGATATGAACGATGTACATCGCATAGCTGATCTCTCCTGAATATTCCAGGGGCTTCCATGAAAATACCTTTGTCAGCAATCCATTGTTTCGTGAGATCAGGAATATCAGCGGAATAAAAAATACTGCCATGAGGCCATTATGAAAGTTTAGCGGAATAAAAATGAGAGACAACAGAATGGCTATGAGCAGCAATATTATTTCTTTATCATAATTTTTATGTGAGGGTTTTCTGATAAAGAGTAATCCTGCAAGGTTTCCTGCCAGAAACTGATTGAGGTGCAGGAGCGGAAAATAAAATCCCAGTTCATGGCTATCGGTATGAGGCCCTTCATACCATGAAGAGTGGACATAAAGGTTTGAAAACACCTGTGTAGTCAGCCAGATGATCGCAGTAATTACCCATATGCTTTTATTTTTTCTGGAGTAATACCGGTTATATAAGAATGGAAAAAGCAGGTAAAACAGAAATTCCACAGAAATGGACCAGCCCGGAAAATTCAGGACCAGTGCTTTGCCTGGAATCCAGCTCTGAAGACCGGACAAATACAGCATCAGATCATAAATATTGAACCCTGAGTACCGGGTAATGAGATATAACGCTACCCCGACGATATAAAGCGGGTAAATTCTGGCAAACCGGTTCCTGTAGAAATCCGTATAAGCAATTTTTTCTTTTCTATGGTAGGCTATGACCATGATAAACCCTGAAAGGATGAAAAAATAGCTTACACCGACATTAGCCCGCAGGAAAATTTCGGAAATATAAGGCAATTGATACAGGAAAAGGTCTTTGTTAAAGTGAGAGATGACGATAGCAAGGGCCGCGACGAAACGGGTAAAGGTAATCTGACTGATTTTCACGGATCAAAAGTAGCGTGAATTTATTACTTAATGAAAATACCAACGTATTTCCCCTCAAATTCAACCACGACGGAATCAATATTGTTTTTTTCACAGAAATCCTGATACGCAGAATTGTCGCCGATGTCATCACTTATGAAAACCCCGCCTTTCCGCAGATGCTTATATAATTCCTGATATGCCCAGAATCTTCCGTTATAACTCTTATCGGAATCATAATGCACAACATCAAAAGCGGTACGGTCAGCAAAAATTTTAGGTAATGATTCACGGTCGGCGAAACGGAAGAGCTTCCAGAATCCTTTCAGGTCTTCAGGAACTACACAACCCACATACTGATCTCCATCCTGTGCCAGGTATGGCATATCTGAGCTGTAGAGGGTTCCTCCTCTTTTTTTAAGGGACAGAAGGGCTGCGAGAGATGACCATCCGTAGGCTACGCCGGTTTCAACAACGTTGTTGGCTTGGGTATATTCACAGGCAAAATAGATCATTTCCAAAGCTCCGGCTCCTCCCATCTTCACAGGACATTCACGTTCTTTCTTTGCAGCTTCAGTAAGAATGTCAGCGTACAGGCTTCTGAATGATGCTGTATCGGCTCCGAAAAGATGCTGTACAGCCTCGTGCTGGGAAACCGCTTTAGATTGTGCCCATGAACCCGTCTTTTCCTTTCCTTTGAACGCATTCTTTCTGTTCAGTGTATTTTTGATGATTTTTCTGCCCAGTTCAGGATACAGGTCCGGCCTTTTCATGTATGCGATGAATGTTTTGAGAACTCTGGATACTTCACTCATTGTGTTGGATTTAATGGGCAAAAATAAGATTTTTTATGGTAATGGCATAAAACATTTATCTTTGTGGTACAAATGTGAATGAAATTTAAATCGCTTATGCTGTATACAATTTTTGAAAAGATCAGGAGGAGAAGCCAGGCGTCTGTTCTCAAGCACCACCCGGGTGTTTCCTTAAAAGGGCTCCGTTCCGGCACAGACAATCATTTTATTCTGGATCCTGATCTGGAGCGTGTTACCCTTGGCCAAGGAGCATCATTCAGGAACTATATTCATATCCTGGTGGGAAAAAACGCCCGGCTGGATATCGGCGATGATTTTTTCATGAATAATTTCTGTTCCATCAACTGCCTGGAAAGTATTTCCATCGGAAACCATACCCTCTTCGGGGAAAATGTCAAATTATATGATCATAACCATGCATATGAAACGTTTCCGGAATTTAAGGTCTCTTATTCTGAGTTTAATACTTCGCCTATCAGGATCGGGAACAATTGCTGGCTGGGAAGCAATGTAACGGTTTTAAAAGGTGTTACCATAGGGGATAATTGTATTATCGGAGCAGGATGTACAGTGTATCGTGATATTCCGGCGAATACTACGGTACTTAACAGCCAGGAACTGGTTTTGAAAACAAGAGAATAAATTTCCCATCTTTGTACTGTAAACACATAACTGCTGATGAAGTTCTCCATCCTTATCGCCAATTATAACAACGGTAAATTTTTCACCGACTGCTATCGGTCTATCATGGCACAAAGCTATACCGACTGGGAAGCCGTTATCCTTGATGATGCTTCCACAGATGATTCTATGGAAGTGATCCGGAAACTCATTGGTACTGACAGCCGTTTTAAAATCTACCGGAATGAGACTAACAGCGGCGTCGGCATTACCAAAAGCAGGCTGATAGAACTGGCTGAAGGTAATATCTGCGGCTTCTTGTGGATCCTGATGATGCCATACAGCCGGAAGCCATATCATCGGCAGTAGCCGCCTACCAAAAAGACCGGGACATTGTGCTTACGTATTCCTATTTTATGAAATGTGACGAACACCTGAATCCGATTGAACCTTTTAGATCCGGAATGCAGGTGGTAAACGGTGATCCCTTCTTTTTCAACTGCCCCGTTCAGATTGCCCATTTTGTAACGTTCCGGAAGGACATTTATAACCTCACGGAGAAGATGAACCCGGAACTTAAGATTGCTGAAGACCAGGACCTGTACCTTAAAATGTATGAAAAAGGTAAAGTATATTTCATTGATGAGCCGCATTACCTGTACCGCATGCATGCCGAAGGCATTTCACAGAACAGCAATAAAGCCAGGTCACATGATTATTTTGCCCAGGTGATCATGGCAGCAATGAAGCGGAGGCAGCTGAAGAATATACGCGGGAAAAAAGTCCCGGAAAGCTATAATCGTCCTGATG